>CAMOZD010000011.1 GCA_946630645.1 uncultured Lachnospiraceae bacterium | reverse complement strand
TTTTCCCTGCACAGGGCGGGGAGTAATCTTATGGCATGTATTTCTTCTAATACCTTGGTCTTCTGGACCAATCTATACTTTAACATGGCTGCCACCTCATCTGCTGTCTTTTGGCTTCCGGTCTCTGTCGTCTTTTGGCTTCCTGTCTCAACTGGCTTTTAGCTTCCGGTCTCAACTGTCTTTCGCTTCCGGTCTCAACTGTCTTTCGCTTCCGGTCTCTGCCGTCTTTTGGCTTCCGGTCTCTGCCTCTTCCCGGAGCTCTCTTATCCGGATGGATGGACCGGCTTCTTTTATATAGCCTTCAGACTATCTTAAAATTATACCATACTTTCCCTGCTAATTCCACTAGTCTGCTCAACACATTAAGCTATTAATCTCCCGGCTTTCTTTAAAGTCTGCAGGGCTTCCCTTATACCTGACTTTGCCAATCTCAGACTGACCTGGGAAGGACTCGGCCTGCTGATACATTTCCCCGCAAATCCCGAAGTCTCAGATCATCCAGGTGTTGAAGCACTGGGAGGCGAACTGGTCTTTGACGGTATCTGAGTAAATGTCATATTTGACGGTGATGAGGATCTGTGGGGCCTGGCCTTCTTCCACCCAGTTCATCAGGGCTGCCATGCCATAGGCATTACAGACGGTGGGTCCGGCCCAGCCCAGGGTCGTGTGGCCGGCTCCCGGCTGGATGAAGAGTCGGATATGGGCCTGCAGGGCTTCCTCATTGTCAAAATACTGCAGGGCCTGATGGTAATATTCTGCGGATATTTTCCAGGAGATGACCGGGTCGCCGCTGCCATGGGTGATCAGCAGCTTGCCGCCCTTGTCCGTAAAGGCTCTTAGGTCTGGATTGTAGGCGGTTATGTGGGCAAAGTCTTCCTGGGCCTTCCGGTAAAGGCTTTCAAATTCCTGGTAGCTGCAGGTCTTCCAGTTCCACTGGGGGTCGCCGCTGTACCAGCGCATGGCCTGCTCGGCAGGAGCCATGAGAATCAGGTCCCCGGCCTCATTGTACTGGAGATATCCATAGGGATGGCTGTCGTAGGGCCACTGGATGATCTCCGGGCCAAAGCCGTAGCCCATCCTGGTCCCATCGGCAGCTACGGGTCCCTCCCAGATCTTTCTCATGATCCGGTAGTCTTCCTGGCTGATGGCTCCGGCAGGAGTGATAAGTCCGCAAAGTTCCTCCTTTTTGGGAATCCAGGACTGGCGCAGGCCGGCAATGTATTCCCCATTGTCAGAATAGTGGCCCAGCATCCAGTCATAGACGGTCTGGAACTTGACCAGAGGGATGGGGTGGTTTTCATTATTCATCACGATGGCAGCCCAGAGGGCTGAAAAGTTAAGCCGGTTATAATCCATGGCCGGCGAGTCGGCCCAGACCCCGTCATAGTCCTCCGGGTACCGCTGCACCTCTTCCATGGCCTGTCTTCCTCCTCCGGAAGTCCCGTGCATGTAGGACTTTTCGGCAGCCTGGCCATAAAGGCCTTGGACCAGCATTTTCCCAGCCACGGTCATCTCATGGGTCGCCCGGTGGCACCAGCTTTCCAGCTGGGCCTGGTTGAGACTGCCATCCCGGCAAAAGCCCCAGTTGAAGCTGTCCAGCTCTCCCAGTCCTCCATCGGTGGAGGCACAGGCAAAGCCGTTATTGACAGCCAGGGGCCAGGTCAGGATATTAGTCCCTATGGCCTGGCGCCAGGCACAATCCGTGTTGGAGCCGGTCCCGGCAAGACCGATAAAACGGCCGTTCCATTTTACAGGAAGCCAGACAGTGATGGTGGTAAGGTCCACTTCCGTCAGGGGCTTCTGCAGCTGCACCCGGTAAAAGGGCAGCAGGTTGGTCAGGGTCGGCGTCCCGTTTTCCTGGTAATTATGGTCAAAATATTCCACTTCGGTTACCTTAAGGTCCGAAAGCTCCGGCAGGTCCCCTGTCAGGGCATCGATCAGCTGCTGGATAAAGGGCACATTTGCCCTGCTGTGGATACAGTCCACATCCTCCAGGCCCTCTGTATGAATCCAATGATAGAGACTCTCCGCCTCAATCTGTAATTTTCCCATGCGATCTCCTTTATATTAAAAAACATATTTTTCCATTTACCATTATAAACCCTTTGTCTGGTCAGAATTAGAAAAATACGGGATAAAAGAAGGAAGAATACTTATATGGACAAAAATCTACTCTTTTTTCTTGTAATTTTAGACAGTGACACCCAGGAAGACTGATATTTACTTGTATATATTATTTAAAATATTTTTATTTGTATATGTTTTCTTCCCTAAAAAGGGTAAATATTTTCACTATTTTTCTGGATTTATTGACGATTGGTCTGCTATAAGCTAAACTATGTTTATGAATAAGAATAAATTATTACAGATGCTTCGCGTCACGTCAAAATATTATATCCAGCATATGAACCAGAAGGATATCGCAAAAGAGGAAGGGATTTCTGTCCCTACGGTCAGCCGCATGATCAACCGGGCCATAGAATCCGGTTATGTCAAGATCTCCATCGATTATAGTTTTCTGTCAGAGGAGGAGCTGGCAGAGGAGGTCGGCCGGGTCTTTGGGCTTGCCAAAGTGATCATCGTACCGGTTGTCCTTGACGATCCCCAGGCGGTGCTTCTGGATACCTGCAAGGCTGCCGCCAGCCTGCTTCAGGACCAGCTGACTTCCGGGGCCGTCATAGCTACGGCCTGGGGTAATACGATGAAATGTCTGGCTTCCTGTATCGATCATCTGGATGCCCGGGATGTCAAGGTGGTCCAGCTCAATGGCCGCTGCGCCGATGTGGAAGCCGCCCAGGGGGCCGATGACATGGTGAGGGCTCTGATTGCCGCCACCGGCGGCCAGGGTTATACCATCCCATCCCCTGTGATTGTGGATGACATCCAGACGGCAGGCCTGCTGCGCAATGACTCCGGCATCAAGGCCATCCTGGACCTGGCTGCCAGGTCTGACCTGGCCATCTTCAGTACCGGCAGGATGGACCAGGATTCCATCATGGCAAAATCGGGCTTTCTGGACCATGGTCTTTTCGAGACTCTCCAGGCCAGGGGAGCTGTGGGAGATATCGCCTCCGGCTACTTTGACTTCGAGGGCAATATCGTAGACCAGGACCTGGCTGACAGAAGGATCAGCCTGCCCTTAGACCAGCTGCGAGCCATCCCTTTAAAAATCTGTGTCGCTGCCGGCAAGGACAAGGCCGCCGTCCTCCACGGGGCCATAAAGGGTGGCTTTGTGGACTGCCTGGTGGCTGATGAGGGTTTGGGCAGGGCCCTGCTGGCTTTAAAATAACTATGAAAAAGGCACGACCATGGCCTTTGGGCAAGAGGCCATGGTCGTGCCTTAAAGATTTTTTAGGAGTGACTAAGGATCATTTATTTCTCGATGGCCTTGAAGGCTGCAGCCTGGGCTGTCATGCCTCTCTCAGAAGCCAGACGCTCGATGGAGGAAGCGCCAAAGAAGCCGTCGATTTCCGGAACATTCTTGATCACATAAGCTGCGTCCTCAGGATCTGCGATCGGTCCGCCGTGGCAGATAACCTTGATATCCGGATTCACTTCTCTTCCGGCTGCGATGATCTCACGGATCTTCACACAGCAGTCATCCAAAGTAACGGCGGTCTCGGCGCCGATGCTGCCCTTGGTGGTCAGGCCCATGTGGGCAACCAGGATGTCTGCGCCTGCCTCTGCCATAGCCTTGGCCTGGTCCGGATCAAATACGTAAGGACAGGTCAGCATGTCAAGCTTATGAGCTTCACGGATCATATCTACCTCAAGACCATAACCCATACCTGTCTCTTCCAGGTTGGCACGGAATTTTCCATCGATCAGTCCAACAGTCGGGAAATTCTGAACGCCATTGAAGCCCTGGTCCTTCAGCTGCTTTAAGAAAATGTCCATCACACGGAAGGGGTCTGTGCCGCATACGCCAGCCAGAACCGGTGTCTTCTTAACGATGGGAAGAACCTCCTGGCCCATCTCCTGAACGATGGCATTGGCATCGCCGTAGGATAAGAGTCCTGATAAGGAGCCGCGGCCTGCCATTCTGAAACGGCCGGAGTTATAGATGATCAGCATATCAACGTCTGCTGCCTCGGAACACTTAGCTGTGATACCGGTTCCGGCGCCAACGCCTACAAGAATCTTTCCAGCCTTAACCTGGGCATCAAAATCTGCTAAAATCTCACTTCTGCTTTTTCTTAACATGTTTTTTTTCCTCCTGTTTTCTATAATTTATGTGTTTCTATAATATATTGAAGTGGTATTGTTATTGTCGTTTGTCCTTAATATTACCAATTTGCGCTTGTCCTTCTTATTCCTCGATCAGCCGGACCAGCTCTTTGGCTGCGGTCAGGGCAAATTCCGGATCGTTGATGTTGTTGTCCATCTCGATAATCTTAACCTTGTCATTGGAAATGTTGTCTTTGATGGTGGCATAGAGGGTTTCTCTCTCTTCCGGGCCGTCGAAGGGCTGGCCTTCCGCATCGATCATGGACACGCCCTTTTTGGGAAGAAGAATGACGATTTCTCTTTCTGCCTTGTCCCACTTGTCTGCCAGCTCTTTGCCGATCTCAACATTTTCTTCCACGGTGGTCCGCATGAGGGTAATCTCCGGATTATGCTTGTAGAGGTTCCTGTCCTTGTATTTTTCCGGCACCGAGTCCATGGGGCCGAAGTTACACATATCACAGGCTCCCACGGAAGCAACCAGGGGAACTCCTGCTCTGACCGGGGCAGCACACCGGTCCGGACCGGCATTGAGGATACCGCCGCAGATCTCATCACACCACTCAGTGGTGGTCAGGTCCAGAACTCCGGTAAAGAAGCCTGCGTCCACCAGGGACTCCATGGTCCTGCCGCCGGTTCCGGTAGCATGGAATACCAGGACTTCATAGCCCTTGTCTTCCAGGTAAGCCTTAGCCTGCTCCACACAGGGAGTGGTCACGCCGAACATGGTGGCAGCAATCAAAGGCTTTTCATCACCTGCGGCCTCTTCCTTGTCCTGGCCCAGGGTCAGCATACCTGCCACGGCATGAACCGCATTTTTGAAAATGATTTTCGATATTTTATTCAAGCCTGCCACGTCTACGATGGAAGGCATCATCATGATGTCACTGGTGCCTACATACCTGGCCACATCACCGGAGGCCATGGTGGAAACCATCACCTTGGGCACACCTACAGGAAGAGTCCTCATGGCCGGTGTCGCCAGGGCTGTTCCTCCTGAACCGCCCATGGAAATGATGCCGTCAAACTTACCTTCCTTATAGAGTCTGGGCACGATGGCCTTGGTTCCTTTAGACATGACCTCTGTTCCCAGGGCCCGGTCCTTCTTTGCGGCTACTTCCTTGATGTCATATCCTGCTTCTGCTGCAACTTCCGCATTGCTTACATCCGGCGTAAAAGTCGGCTCAAATACTCCTGTATGAATCGTATATGCCTTAAGGCCCAGATCTTCGATCAATCCTTTGAGATACAGGAATTCCGGTCCTTTGGAATCAAAGGTTCCTAAAACCGCTATTGTTTTCATAGCCATCTCCTTTCTGGGGAAATATAAACGGTCGGCAGGCTCCTTCCTGCCAAAAAAATACTTTCGGAAATATTTACAGGATATAGATCTATATACCAGCTAAAAGCATCGGATGCTATTATCGGTATCTATATTCTATAAAGGATATTTCCGAAAGTAAATGTGTTTAAATTACTTATATTTGTGTTTATATTTTGTTTGGGGTGGCCGTTTTTTATAAAAGTTGTCTTTATGTTTTATTTATAAATTTTCAGACAATTATTATGTATTCTAGTGTTTATCTGTCTATTTTCTGTCATTTTCTTTAGCTGTTTTTCTAAGTTCAAGTCCCCTTCTCCAAGCTTTCCCTGGTCTTTTTCCGCAGCAACTCCTGCAGTTTTGCCTGTAGCTTACTCTTCCATTTTTCCAGCGCTTTCTTCAGCTTGTCTGGCAGCTTTTCTCCAGCCGACAGGGGACAGACCGGTATATTTTTTAAAAATTTTGGAAAAATGGGCATAATCCTTATAGCCCACTCTCTCGGCGATCTCCCGGCAGCCGACGCGGGACTCCTCCAGCATCTTTTTGGCCTTGGCCAGGCGAAAGCGGACCATATACTCAGAAAAGCTGATGCCCATTTCCTTCTTAAATTTGATACTGAGGTAGGAGGGGGATACATGGGCCAGGATGGCCAGGTCACTGAGCTGGATCTCCCGGTTGTAATTATCCTCTATATAATTCTTGATATAGTCGATATAGTTGCCGGAGTGCCAGTCCCCGTTGAGAAGGGCCATGACCGGATCGTCCTCCTTAAAACTGCCGCCGCTCTTGAAGGCCCTGGTAGTATTATAAAGGGCCCGCTCTATAGGAATCCGGTCAAAGCTGGACCCGCCCATAAAACCCTGGCAGGCAGTGTGGTTATAAAGATACTGCATTTCCACCGGGGTGTTGGCCGAACCGCCGTAGATCATACGGATCACATGGGGCGCCTTGTCCTGGCAGTAGGCATAGATTTCCTCGGTCCTCCGCCGGGATTCCTCCAGGCTGATATAATTCCTGGCTCCCAGAAAACCTCCCTTGGTCATGCCGAAGTGGACACAGATGACATCTGCCCCGGCCTCCAGCATCTTTTCAGCCTCCTCCAGGCTGGTCACAAAGGCAACCGTGAAGAGGTCCAGATGATGGGCCAGGTTGACGGCCTCCACCTCCAGGTCATAGCTGGTTCCCTCCTCCTCCAGGCCTTCCCGGAACTGACCGTCCACCAGGGCCAGGGTGGGGAAATTCACAATGCCGGAAAAACCGTTATCCCGGATTTCCTTGAGATATTCATAGATATGGATAGATGGGTCTGAGGCCATAAGGCCAAAGAGGATGGGAACATCTTTTATGATGGGAAATAACTCCTTCCGGCCCATCTCCATGACTGTGTCATTATTGTTGCCGTAGCAGAGGTAGCTGGTATAAGAGCTCCTCCCCATGATCCGGTAACGTCCGGCACTTAAGGCCAGCAGCAGGTCTGCCCCGCCCATGGCCACATAGCGGGCCGTCATGCCGGACCCTACGGAAGCCCCGATAATATGGCCGTTGACATTGATCTGGGCATGCAGTTTTTTTAAAATCGTCTCTCTATCCATAGCTTTCCCCTCTATATACTGGAAAATCGGCTGAGGTCTTTTCTTCTGTCTGATGGCCTTCCTAATCTGCTCGATGGCCTTCCCGGTCTCTTCATATCCTTCCTGATCTGCTTTAATGTTTCCTGGTTTCTTTATTGGACTTTTTGTCCTGGATGATAGCCTGTCTGTTTTCTTTAACAGTCTATTCTGTCTGTCTGATGACCTTCCTGCTTTCTTTGATGGGCTCTATGGTCTGCCCTGTCTGCCCTTAAACATACCTGTTCAAAACATTGACTACGCTGGCCAGGTAGCCCCGGCCAAAAAGATTGAGATGGTTGAGCAGGTGGTAAAGGTTATAGAGGTCCCGCCGGTCTTCATAACCTGGGTCCATGGGGTACCGGTCCTTATAAGCCCTGTAAAAGGCAGCCGGGAAACCTCCGAAAAGCTGGGTCATGGCCAGGTCTGCCTCCCGGTGGCCCACATAGGCGGCCGGGTCGATCAACCAGGCCTGCCCGTCTGAACCACAGATTACATTTCCTCCCCACAGGTCCCCGTGAAGGAGGGCGGGCCGGTCCGGCTCCATGAGGAAACGATCCAACTGATCCAGCAATGAAAGCAGCTTTTTCCTCTGGCTGGCATTGAAATTCCTGTCCGCCATGCGGATCTGGGGCTCCAGCCTGGCCTCCCGGAAGAAGCTGATCCAGGTCCCGGCCGGCCGGTTAATCTGGGGACTGGCCCCTATATAATTATCCTCGGCAAAGCCGTAGGCCAGGTCAGGGTTCCCGGAGAGGCCTTCTGTAGAGGCCTGGTGCATCCGGGCCAGGTTCTTCCCCAGTCCTTCCCAGTAGTCACCGGCCCTGCCATGGGCCTCTATATAATCCATGAGCAGGAAAGAAAATCCTTCCTCCCGGTCGATGCCATAGCCGTAGATCCGGGGAACCGGTATGACCCCTGTCTCTCTGATGGCCTCCAGTCCGGCCTCCTCGGCCCGGAAAAATCCGGCATTTCCTATGCTGTTTTTCTTGAGGAAGAGCTTGTCTCCCCCGGACAGATGGAGGCAGACAGCCTCATTGATATCCCCGCCATAGACCGGCTGCCGGCTGAGAATCTTCCGGTCCTCCCCACAGCAGGCCCTGACGGCCTCCTTCAGACTTTGAAACATGTGCGTTCTCCTTTGCCCTGCCCTGGCGGCAGGCTCTTTTTCTTCTTTTTATTTTACCATAATTGACAGACCCCGACCTATGGATTATTTCCTTTTACTATAGTAATTTTCTCTTTTGGCAAGGTGTTTTGCTCTTTTGCCAAATCGATACCTTCTTGAGCAGAAAAATGTTTCCTTTTCGAAAGATTTCTTGTCCTTTCTTCCCGTCGGCTGCGATTTATGGTACAATATCACTAATCTATATTTTAAGGAGAAGGAGGTTGACCAGTGGTTGTCATAACATTTTCAGAAGCGGTTAAATTAAAAAAATATATCTGGGAGCAATTTAAAGTTAATCTTCATATTCACGATACCTGTGGAGGTGGTCTTTACTTTTCCATCGACGAGGCCAATGCTGATGTTGTAGAGTTTGTCATCGCCTATTTCGCGGCCCGGGGCGTGGCTGCCCGGGCATCAAAGGATGGGAAGACCATCTACTTTGATGAAGATTATGTGGACGAGAAAAGGGAAGTTACCGTCGTTTATCAGAAGGGCAAGCAAAGAGCCGCTGCCTACGACGGGGACAACCTGGTGGGGGAATGTACCTACACTGTCAAAGGCCCCATCTGGACCATCGGCCACACCTATGTAAAGAGCATCTACCGCAACCAGAATATCGCTAAAAGGATGGTACTCCTGATCGTGGCGGAAGCCCAGAAGGCCCAGGCCAGAATCGTGCCGGAGTGCACTTACGCCAGGAAGATTATAAAGGCCATGGCAGAATAGAACAGAAAGCCGCTTACTACCTATACAGACCTTATCGGATTTCCAAATCCGGCAATCATCCTGCAGGCAAAACCTGCGGGATTTTTAAATAGCAAAAGCAGGCAGGTCAATACTGACCTGCCTGCTTCATATTACTTATACAAACCTGACTATATTACTTATACAAACCTGAATAAGCTATGGGTATTCAAAGTGTAATATTCTTTTTGCCATTATAAGATTATAAATATATATTAACTATATCAAATATGATACATGCCTTTCCTGCTCCCTGTTCAAAAGCTGTTTTCTCAGATGGGCATAACACCGATGGTCATCTCCTCCAGGACATCCAGGAGGACTCTGACCGTATCCAGGGAGGTGAACATGGTCACCCGCTGCTGGCTGGCGCAGCTTCTGATGGCCACGCCGTCCTCATAGTGAACACCGGACAGAATGGCCCGGGTATTGACCACATAGGAGACATAGCCGGCTTTTATGGAATCGAGGATTTCCGTGCTTCCCTCGCTTAGTTTATGGCGGAGCCGGGTCTTCACGCCGTGCTCCTTCATATATTTGGCGGTCATGGTTGTGGCCTCTATATTAAAGCCCATATCATAAAACCGTCTGGCCAGGGGGAGGGCCTCCTCCTTGTCCTCGTCAGCCAGGGTAAAGATTACCGTCCCGTAATTATGAATCTCGATGCCGGAAGCCACCAGGGCCTTGAACATGGCCCGGTGCAGCTTGTAGTCATAACCGATGGCTTCTCCCGTAGACTTCATCTCCGGGGACAGGTAGGCGTCCATGCCCGACAGCTTGGAGAAGGAGAATACCGGGGCCTTTACGAACCATTTATCCCCTGGTTTGGGACAGAGGTCTTCGATACCCTGGTCCTTTAAGGACTGGCCCAGGCTGACCCTGGTGGCGATATCCGGCAGGGGATAACCGGTGGCCTTGGACAGGAAGGGTACGGTTCTTGACGACCGGGGATTAACCTCGATGATATAGACATGGTCCTCCTTATCCACGATAAACTGGATGTTGAAGAGTCCCTTGATGCCTATGCCAAGACCCAGCCTTCTGGTGTAGTCCCTGATCGTTTCCTTAACCTGGTCGGATACACTGAAGGTAGGATAGACACTGATGGAGTCTCCCGAATGAATTCCGGTCCGCTCCACCAGCTCCATGATGCCGGGGATAAAGACTTCCTGACCGTCGCAGACTGCATCCACCTCCAGCTCCTTGCCGCTGATGTAGCGGTCCACTAAAACCGGCTTGTCCTCATCGATCTCAACCGCTGTCTGCAGGTAATGTCTCAAATCCTTTTCCTTGGATACGATTTGCATGGCCCGGCCGCCCAGGACGAAGCTGGGTCTTACCAGGACTGGGTAACCAATCTCCTCGGCCGCCTTGACGCCCGCTTCAATATCGGTCACCGCATAGCCCTGGGGCTCGGGGATACCCAGATCGGCAAGTAACTTTTCAAACAGATCCCGGTCCTCTGCCCGCTCGATGGCCTCACAGTCGGTCCCGATCAGTTTAACACCCCGGTCATGGAGGGGCTGGGCCAGGTTGACTGCCGTCTGGCCGCCTAAGGTGGCGATGACCCCTTCCGGCTTCTCTAACTCGATGATGTTCATGACATCCTCGATCCATAAAGGTTCAAAATAAAGTTTGTCGGAGGTGGTGTAGTCTGTCGAAACAGTCTCCGGATTATTATTAATGACAATGGCCTCATAGCCGGCCGCCTTGATGGTCTGGACCGCATGGACCGTAGAGTAGTCGAACTCCACGCCCTGGCCGATCCGGATAGGGCCGGCACCCAGGACGATCACCTTGGGCCGATCTGAGACAATGGACTCATTCTCTCCCTCATAGGTAGAGTAAAAATAAGGAACATAGCTCTCAAATTCCGAGGCACAGGTATCGATCATTTTATATATAGGAAATATATTTTCCTGCCGACGCATCTGGAAGACGTCCTTCTCTGTCACTTCCCAGAAATAGGCGATGGCCATATCGGAAAAGCCCATCCGCTTGGCAGACCACAGGGCCGCCAGCAGGTCTTTATCCATCCTTGCCTGGTCTGGTGCTGATTTTTTCAGATCTCCCTTCGGTTCTTCCTTACCTGCCACTGGGCCTGCCTGACCTGCCGCCGGCTTTCCCTGGACTGTCACCGATTCTCCCTGGCCTACCTCCGTTGCTTCCTGATCTTCCCCTGGTCCAGCCTGGTCTTTCCAGACCCAGGCCAGGTGCCTGCATTCCTTCAGCAGTTTTTCTTCCTCTATGATGTTGGCGATTTTATCCAGGAAAAAGCGGTCGATTTCCGTCTTCTCCCAGATGGTCCTGGTATGGTTGCCCCTGCTTAAGAGCTCTGCTATGGCATAGATCCTGTCCCCGGATCCTTCGATCACATCGGTCCACAGGTCTTCGTCGGGAGCATCGTTATATTTTTCCATCT
>CAMOZD010000010.1 GCA_946630645.1 uncultured Lachnospiraceae bacterium | reverse complement strand
CTTCGGGGAAAGCGTTCTCAGTATGATCATGTCCCTGGTCCGGCAGCTGTTCGTCCTCCTTCCTGCAGCCTGGCTGCTGGCAAGAATGGGAAATGTGAATCTGGTCTGGTGGGCCTGGCCCCTGGCGGAACTGGCTGCCGTTGCCATCAGCAGCATTTTCCTGCGCAGGGTCAACAGGGATATCATCAGCGGGCTGGATTCCGGAAAAGCCGGAAGGGCTGAAGCTTAAAAAGAACAGGAAAGTGAGGAAAAATGATCAGAATATATGTCTCTGACATTGGTTATAAGGAGAAAGCCCTGGCCTTTAATGCCTGGTTTGATGACGGGAGGCTCCCTGGGGGAGAGGAGGCCTGTCAGTTGCTTTTCAGCCAGGAAGACCTGCCGGAAAAGGAGAGATACCTGCGCCTGGACGCCAGCGGCCTGACCCTGGTGGAAGGCAAGCTGGAACTGAGAGGGGATTTTCGCCAGCTGCTTCCCCGGGTCCGGGGAGGTCACCTGCAGCATGAGAAGCTTCTGCGGGCGGCCAGGACCAAGGATCTCCCTGAGCACCCACTGGCTGTGGATGCCACGGCAGGCCTGGGTGAGGATTCCTTTATCCTTGCCTGCGGCGGATATTCTGTAGTATTATGTGAATATAACCCGGTCATCGCGGCCCTTCTTCAGGATGCTCTTTGCAGGGCCCGTAAGGACCCTGATCTCTCAGAGGCAGCCGCAAGGATGAGCCTGGTCAGGGGCGATGGCATAGAGACTTTGGGAAAGCTGGCAGGGAAAGCGGACCTGGTTTATCTGGATCCCATGTTTCCGGCCAAGCAGAAGTCGGGCATCAGTAAGAAGAAGCTGCAGTTATTGCAAAAACTGGAGCTGCCCTGTTCGAAAGAGGAGGAGCTGATGGCTGCCGCCCTGGCAGCCGGTCCGGCCAGAATTGTTGTAAAGAGACCCGTTAAGGGTCAGCCCCTGGCAGGAAAGAAGGCCAGTCATTCCATCGTCTGTAAAAATGTCAGGTTCGACTGTTATGTCCTGCCGGGCCGGCAGATCTGCAGGCAGGAAGGGTGATCAGATTATGACTAGGAAAGGATTGGATCCGGACCAGGTAAAGGGAAAGGTATTCAGCCAGGCCGGGGAAAATTAAATCCAGGGTCTGGCAGCAGAATGACCTGTCCATTGCAGTTGGGAAATATGTCAAGGAGAAGAGAATCCGTTGAGGAGGTATGAAAATGTTGAAGAAGTTTTGTTGCAGTCTGCTTATGTTGGCCTTTGCGGTCATCTTTTCATGGCTGCCGGTCCGGGCCGGAGAAGTGAAATCTGTGGCCGGAGGCTCAGGGGCCAAGTCAGACTATAAGGCCATCAAGAAAGAGCTGGAAGAGACAGGATATGTAAAGCTGGTCCCCGGTGAGACCTATGACCTTGGCAGCAAGGTCCTCCATGTAAAAAGTAACTGGACCATTGAAGCCACCGGGGCCACGATCAAGGGAAAGAGCTGTATTTTGCTCAATGTTCCTGAATGCACCGGCTACAGTGCGATTCAGAATTTCAGGATCAATGGCGGAACCTGGGTCAGCAGCAGTCCCTGGGGGGTCAAAAAAAGCGCCATAAAGATCAGCCACGGTCAAAATATCTCATTTACCAACATGACCATGCGTTGGTGTAACCTGAATTACCACAGTATTGAACTGGTGGGATGCAAAAATGTGACAATCAGTAATTGTAATATAGACGGCCTGGGAAAGGGTGGCAGAAAGAGTGTGGAGGAGGCCATCCAGATTGATCTGGCCGCTCCCCTGACGGCTCTTTTTCTCAAGAATTATAATGCATGGGGCCTGAATCTCTGGAATGGGGCTCCCTGTGAAAATATACTGATTAAAAACTGCTATGTCAGGGGCTGCCGGGGAATCTGTGCTAATTTTGCATCCAAGGATGCCAAGTCTGGCAGGAAGGGCTACCTCAGGCAATTCCACAAGAACATTGTCATCACCGGCAATACGATTATCGGGGCTAAAAGCGAAGGCCTGGCCATGTTCAATGTGCTGGGGTCCACTGTGAGTAATAACACCATAATCTCCAGGAAAAAGAAGAAATCTTCAACCTATTCCATAGGCTGTCATTATTGTCTCATGGGAAAAATACCTCCTCTCTACAGGAAGTTCACTGTGAATATCATCGGTAACAGAATAGGCGGAGGCCGCAATGCCCTCTCCTTTAACAGCCACTCTAAAAGCGGTTATGACCAGGTGATTATCAAGAACAACAAACTTTATTGTAAGCGGGGTGCCCACAGGGCTTTCTCTGCGACTAAGGTGGGCACCATCAGGGCCTGGGGTAATTACGTCACCAAATGGTAGCCGCTAACGGCTGACCGGCAGGTGGTGGCCGGATAAAGGTTATCCGGCAAAAGTCTGATTGGCAATAACCGGTTGTTACAAGCTGATTGGCAAATGTGATTGGAAAAGCTGGTTCTTATATTAATTGGCAAAAGCCGCTGGTCCAGGATATCATGGTAAATAATAATGGGGAACCCTTTCGCCTTTTCAGGCTGGAAGGGTTTTCTTATGTCCTCCGGGTTTTTTCTTTCTCCCGGGTCCGTGCCGCCCTTTTTCCAAGGGATTGACAGTCAGTCCGGACCATGCTAATATCTTTGGAAAATATTTACATATCTTCAATAAACAGGAAGGGGGGCCCTGAGAAAGGAATTCTGGCGCTAACAGGGAAGAGCCATCGTAAGAAAAGGCTGATAAGCGAAAAAGAAAGGGACTTATTGACAGAAGCTTAGAAAAGAAAAGAGGATAGAAACAGGTTTAAGAGAAAACATGAGAAGACCAGTCTTTATCGCATGGACAGGACTTGTGCTTGGAGAGGCCGCCGCCCTTGTCCTGGGAAAGCCGGGTCTTTTTTTGCCGGTATTGGTTTTTATTTTTTATGCCTTGTTATGGTACAGGAAGCGAAGCCGGAGTCCGGCTGCCGGCTTAAGGCTGCCCCAGACAGGATCTTCGCTTGGGCCAGGCAGGCTTGCCGGAGCAGTCAGAACAGGCAGGCTGCCGGGAATAATCAGGCCAGACAGACTGACAGGGACAGTCAGAACAATAAGCCTGAGGGCTGTGAGCCTGTTTGCAGGCAGAAAGGAGACTGGGAAGGATGGTAAGACCAGTCTTATTTTATTATGCTTTTTTATGTTCCTGGGGGCTTTGACCTTCCTGGCCCAGGGCCAGCCTGACCAGGCGGAGCTTCTCCTGGACCAGGCCGGCAGGTTGGGGGACCCGGCTCCGACCGGCCTGCTGCAGGGGCAGGGGGAAGCGGTGAAAAAGACGGCGACCGCCACCAGTCTGCTGATAAAGAAGAATGCGGTTTTCCGTTACAGGAACCGTTTTTTCCGGTGTTCTTACCACTGCCGGGTGACCGGGGAAGTGGAGGACAGGCTCTGTCCCGGTGACCGGGTAGTCCTGACCGGAAGACTGCAGGCCTTTGACATAGCGGAAAACCCGGGAGAGTTTCCGGCAAGGGACTACTATTATGCTAACGGGATCCGCTACAGTTTCAGAATGGAGAGACTGCTCTCCCTGGACAGACCGGCTTTTTCCCCCGCCAGACTGGTTTATCTATTTGGAAGAAGGATGGCAGATATCTATACAGAATGTGTAGCGGAGAGGGAGAGAGGGGTCTTCAAGGCCATGGTATTGGGAGACAAGTCAGAGCTTTCCGAGGAGGGCAGAGAGCTCTATGAGGAAAATGGGGTGGCCCACCTGCTGGCCATCAGCGGCCTTCATGTGTCAGTGGTGGGAGGATGGATTTTTAAGAGACTCCGCAAAAGAGGTCTGGGCTATGGCCCGGCCTGTCTGGCGGGAGGTCTGGTCCTGGCCTGTTACGGAACCATGGTTGGCTTTGGCAGCTCTGTCACCAGGGCTACAGTCATGTATCTGACTTTCCTTCTTTCCCAGTATTATGGCGCAGATTATGATGTCCCTTCCTCCCTGGCCCTGGCAGGGAGTGTTCTGTTACTGTCATCCCCTCTCAGAATCAAGGAGACCGGCAGTATTCTTTCCTTTGCCTCCGTCTTTGCCGTGGGCCTGGTCTGGCCCTGGGCCAGGGATCAGCTGGCAGACAGGAGGAAATACACGAAAAAAACCGGGGAACTGAGACCTGGGGACTGGGAGATCCTGTTCAGGACCAGGACTGGCCTGCGGCAGAAAAAGGGACAGCCCCTGCTGGTGGACCGGGCCCGGGACAGCCTGGCCGCCAGCCTGGTCATCAGCATGGTAACCATGCCCCTGATTCTTCGCTTTTTTTACGGCTGGTCGCCCTACAGTATTTTTCTCAATCTTCTTGTACTTCCGGCCATGATGCCGGTGCTCCTGTCTGCCCTGGCCGGAGGACTGGCCGGCAGCCTTCTTTCCTTTTTCTCCCGGCCTGCCGCTATTCGCCTTGCTTTTTTGATTTGTCTGCCGGCAGAACTTATCCTGCGCTGCTTCAGCCTGGTCTTTGAGGCCTGCAGGAGTCTGCCCTTTTCTTATCTGCTTACCGGATGTCCCAGCCTGGCCGCCATCTTTTTCCTTTATGGCTTGGAGGCGGGGGCAGTCTGGCTTTGGTACCGGAGAAGCTGGCGGGGGCTTTCTGCCCTGGCGGCAGGCCTCTGTCTGGTCCTGGTTTTCAAACCATCAGACCAGCTTAGGATGACCATGCTTTCCGTAGGCCAGGGAGAATGCATTCTACTGGCCTTGCCCGATGGCCGCCATATGATGATTGACGGTGGCAGCAGCAGCCGGCAGGAAATAGGCAGCTATGTTATCAGACCGGCCCTGAAATATTATGGTATAAGTCGTCTTGACTACCTGGTCATCACCCATACGGATGACGATCATATCTCCGGGGTGAAAGAATTGCTGCAAAAAGACTATCCGGTCACCAATCTCCTGCTTCCTGAGATGGGAGAGGCAGAGAAGACTGATGATCATTTCCAGGAAATACTGGACCTGGCCCGGGCCAGGGGAGTCCGGGTCCACAGGATAGAGCGGGGAAGGCAGCTGCAGGCCGGCCGGGCAATTTTTTACTGCCTGAGTCCCTGGAAAGGGCTGGACGCCGATGACCGCAATGCTTATTCGGTGGTTCTTTATCTTAAGTATGGAGCTTTTGACGCCCTTTTTACCGGGGATCTGGAGGGAGACCAGGAGGAGGACCTGGTCTGCTGGATGAAAGATTATGAGAGAGAAACAGGCCGCAGGCTGCTGACCGGTCTTGCTGACGGACTTTCCCTTTTAAAGGTGGCCCATCATGGCAGCAGCCATTCCAGCCGGCGAGCCTTCCTGGCCTGGTTTGGGCCAAAACAGGCAGTCATTTCCGCCGGCAGGGATAACCGTTATGGCCACCCTCACAGGGAGACGATTGAGCGGCTGGAGGCTGCCGGTGTAAAAAAGGGGAGCATGTTCGCTACCCTTTGGGGAGGGGCCATCGAGCTGGAGACAGACGGTCTTGACAGCCGGCTCCGCTACTGGAGGGAGTGATTCACGGGAGGCCGGATACAAATGTGGATATATAGTTCTTTTTGTGACCGTCTTTTTATGATATAATTGCAGAGATTTGCTACATAAAAAATGGCAGTCCCGGGGCCGCCAAGCCTCTGCCTGGCCTGGCCATTTTTCAGACATCCATGCAGATAAGGAAGGAAAAATACTATGTTAAAGCAGTTATCTATTTTCGCAGAAAATAAAAGAGGAACCATGACAAAGCTGACCGGGATCCTTGCCCGGGAGGGAATCAATATTCTGGGTTCGGTAACCAATGACAGTGCCGAGTACGGTATCGTCCGTATGATTGTGACAGAGCCGGAGAAGGCCTATGAGGCCCTCAAGGAGGATGGATGGATCTGCAGGCTTACGGATGTGATCGGCGTGGAGATCACCGATGAGGTGGGTCAGCTTAACAAGCTGCTCCAGGCCATCGAGTTCAGCTGCATCAGTGTGGATTACATCTACCTGTCCTTTGACCGGGAGACGGCCCGGCCGGTGATCATTTTCCATACGGAGGATGTCCAGGAGCTGGAGTCTTCCCTCAGTTTCCAGGGCTACCAGGTCCGTTGACCACTCATTCAGGAAGAGAACAAACCTGAAAAGTTTAAATAGAAACGGAAAGCTATGTTTTTATGTTTTTTGTTACTATTGTTGGCAGGAGACATTATATTCACCTTTTATTTAGGGAAAATGTAAAAAAAACACAGGAAAATAGCACATATTTGCCAAGCAGTTCCTTGTTTTTACCTACCTGTAATGGTATATTATTGAAAGGGAAAGACTTTACCCAAATAAATTAATGAGGAGGAACTGAAATGAAAAAGAAGATTTTAGCAGTGGCTTTGGCCGCAGCTATGGTAGTTGGCATGGCTGGCTGTGGAGGAGGAAGTTCTGCACCAGAGACATCTACCGGCGCTGAAGGAGAAGCAACTGCCGAGGTAAGTGGCAGTGACTTGAATGTCATGCTGGAAACACCTGTACAGTCTCTTGACCCCCAGCAGGCTACAGACGGTACATCTTTCGAGGTAATCGCAGACTATACAGATGGTCTTATGCAGATGGCAGAAGATGGTGCACCTGTTGAAGCGATCGCTGAGTCCTATGAAGTATCTGAGGATGGTCTTACCTATACCTTCCATCTCAGAGACGCAAAGTGGAGTAACGGAACACCTGTCACAGCAGCGGACTTCGTATTCGCATGGCAGAGAGCCGTTGACCCGGCAGTAGCATCTGAGTATTCCTACATGATGAGCGATATCGGCCAGATTAAGAACGCCGAAGCAATCATCGCAGGAGAAAAGGATAAGAGCGAGCTTGGTGTCACAGCAGTGGACGACAAGACCTTAAAGGTTGAGTTGAACGTACCGGTCAGCTATTTCCTCAGCCTGATGTACTTCCCGACCTTCTATCCCGTTAACGAAGAGTTCTTCAACAGCGTAGGTGATTCCTTCGGAACCAGCCCTGACACTGTTCTTTCCAACGGAGCTTTCGTAATGGATGACTATCAGCCGGCCGCAACAGCCTTCCATCTCACCAAGAACGCTGACTACTGGGATGCTGACAGGGTTCAGCTTGCCGGATTAAACTACCAGGTAATCCAGGATTCCCAGCAGGCTCTGATGAACTACCAGACAGGCGCCCTTGATACAACCCTCATCAATGGTGACCAGGTAGACCAGGTTGAAGGCGACGAGGCCTTCAGGGCAATCGGTGCAGGTTACCTCTGGTATGTAAGCCCCAACATCGCAAAGGTGAAAGAGTTTGACAACCTGAATATCCGTATGGCTATGACCATGGCCATCAACCGTGACGCTATCACACAGGACGTTCTCAAGGACGGTTCCGCTCCTACTTACACGGCAGTTCCTATGGACTTCGCTACAGGTCCCGACGGATCTGACTTCTCCGCAGACCAGACCAAGTTCTCTGACGTATGTGCTTTTGACGCAGACAAGGCTGTTGAGTTCTGGAACGCTGGTCTTAAAGAGTTAGGCACAGACAAGCTGGAGATTGAGATGATCGTAGACGATGATGACGCTCCTAAGAAGGTTGCCCAGGTTCTGAAAGAGCAGTGGGAGACCACTCTTCCCGGCCTTACAGTTAATCTGAAGACAGAGCCCAAGAAGCAGAGAGTTAAGGATATGGAAGACGGTAACTACCAGCTTGGTCTTACCCGCTGGGGACCGGACTACGCAGATCCTATGACCTATCTTGGTATGTGGGTAACTGACAATAATAACAACTACGGTCTCTGGACCAATGCAGACTACGATAAGATCATCGCAGACTGTACCACAGGCGAGCTGGCTCTCGATGCTGAGAAGAGATGGACAAGTCTCTATGACGCAGAGCAGATTGTCATGAATGAAGCAGTGATCTTCCCGCTTTACACCCAGTGTAACGCAGAGATGATTTCCCCGAAGGTAACCGGAATCGAATTCCATCCTGTTGCCCTTAACCGTGTATTTAAGAACGCAGTTAAGTCTGAGTAATTTCAGCTGACGGTTTTTAAGGAAGGCCGGACCGGTTCTATGACCGGACAGGGCCGGAGCTGACCATAGCTCCCGCTTTTAAAATTAGACAGAAGCTTAACGTGAGCCGTACGATGGTTTATGCTGCCTTGTGCGGCTCACATTTTCCCTGGATGATCCCAGGGAGTCCGGATTTTACAGGGCAGGCTGCCGGGCGGCCCCGGCTCCCTGCAGACTAGATGAACACTTATACTTTTAAGGAGTAATACCCGTGAAAAAATATGTTGCAAAGCGTGTGATCACAGCCATATTTACCCTGCTGGTCATATTGCTTGTCCTCTTTATTCTGATGCAGCTCATGCCTGGATCCCCCTTCAATGACGAGAAGCTGAATGCGGACCAGAAAGCTGCCCTCTATGCCAAGTACGGACTGGACCAGCCAGTATTTATCCAGTTTTTCCGCTATGTTGGCAATATGCTCCGCGGAGACTTTGGCGTGAGCTACAATATTTCGAAAAATACACCGATTTCTCAGCTTATCGCGACGAGACTTCCTGTTTCCATAGCCATCGGTGGCTTCGCTGTGGCCATCGGTGCGGTGATCGGTCTGATTCTGGGCCTGATCGCGGCCTTCAGGCATGATACCATCCTGGATACCATATGTACGATCATATCGGTTATTGGCGTGTCGGTGCCTTCCTACGTGTTCGCTCTGGCCTTAAGTTACCAGTTTGGCTATGTATGGCAGGTCTTCCCCATGCTTTATAATTCGGCGGAGGCATTGAATTCCAGTGTCTTGCCCAGTGTATCCCTGTCCATGTTTACCATGGCATCCATCGCCCGTTTTACCAGGACGGAGATGCTGGAGGTTCTGGGCAGTGAGTATATGCTTCTGGCAGAGAGTAAAGGAATCTCGGGAGCGTCCCTGATTTTCCGACATGCCTTGAGGAATGCCTTGATCCCTATTATCACCGTCCTGGCCCCCCTGATTGTCGACCTGATGACCGGGTCCCTGGTGGTAGAGAAGATTTTTGCCATTCCCGGCGTGGGATCCCTGCTGGTAAATGCGATCCAGTCCAATGACTACAATGTGGTCATATCCCTGAGTTTCATTTACTCGGCCCTCTACATAGCAATTATGCTGGTTGTGGATATCCTCTACGGTATCATTGATCCGAGAATCCGCCTGGCCAAGGACAACGGATAGGAAGGTGGTGTGAGTATGTTTCATAAAAAAGAAAATACTGCCGCCGCCCTGGCAGTGACAAAGAATAATTATGTTCCTGTGGATACAGACTTTGTCTTTAAGGACAATGCCGGAGAGATTGAGATTGATACCAACTTCGCCTCCCAGAGTTTCTGGAAGGAAGTAGTAATCCGTTTCGTCCACAAAAAAAGTGCGGTTTTCGGAATTGTCATGATTCTCTTCATTACCTTCATGGCTATTCTGGGCCCCAATATGAATTCCTACAGCTACTCCGGACAGATTCTGGAACAGAAGAGCCTGGCTCCCCGTGTCCAGGGTCTGGAGAATATGGGCATTTTCAACGGAGATGAGAAGATGCACACCTCCACCGGAATAAAGGTGGTTAATAACTACAAAGAAAAAGGCTTTGACGATGTCTACTACTGGTTTGGTTCCGACAACTTCGGCCGTGATATCTGGACCAGGACCTGGCATGGTGCCCGTGTCTCTCTGATTATCGCCGTTGTGGCAGCCATCATTGATATGATCATCGGTATGAGCTACGGTCTGATCTCCGGTTATTTCGGAGGCAAGGTCGATATGCTTATGCAGCGGTTTCTGGAGGTGGCCAACTCCATACCCAGGCTGGTTATTGTAACCCTGCTGCTCCTGGTGTTGAAACCGGGTATGGTGACTATCATCATCGCACTGATGTTGACCGAGTGGGTCGGCATGAGCCGGATTGCCCGGGCTGAGATGCTGAAGCTGAAGGAGCAGGAATTCGTTCTGGCTTCCCGGACTTTGGGCGCCGGCAGCTTCTTCATCATTTTCAAGGAAGTCCTGCCCAATATCATCGGACCTATCATTACCCAGGTAATGTTCTCCATTCCTACAGCCATCTTTACAGAGGCCTTCCTGTCCTTTGTAGGTCTGGGTATCCCTGTACCGGAGTGTTCTCTGGGTTCCCTGATTTCCGATGGCTTTAACAGCTTCACTACCCATCCTTACCAGATTGTGTCGCCGATTATCGTCATGGCACTGCTGATGCTCAGTTTCAACCTGGTGGCAGATGGTCTCAGGGAAGCACTTGATCCCAAGATGAAGGAAATGTGAGGTGGCTGATATGGCAGATTATAACGAAAAGATTCTTGATATCAAAAATCTCGACATTACTTTCAAGACGACGGCCGGACCGGTCCACGCCATCCGTGGTATAAACTTTGATGTCATGAAGGGTGAGACCGTGGCTGTTGTGGGAGAGTCCGGTTCCGGTAAGTCCGTAACCATGAAGGCGGCCATGGGTATCCTGGCCAACAATGCCATCGTCAACAGCGGCTCTATAGAGTTTACCTACACCGGAGACAGCGGCCAGAAGGAGACTGTAGATATTCTTACCAAGGATAAAAAGTGGATCCGGAAGAATATCAACGGACGGAGAATCTCCATGGTTTTCCAGGATCCCATGACCTCTCTGGATCCCACCATGAATATCGGCAAGCAGATCATGGAAGGCATGATCTGGCATTATAAGACGCCTAAGGATGAAGCCTATAAAAAGGCAGTCCAGCTCTTAAAAGAAGTAGGTATAGAGGATGCGGAAAAGAGGATGAAGAATTATCCCCACCAGCTGTCCGGTGGTATGCGCCAGCGTGTGGTCATCGCCATAGCCCTGGCCTGTGACCCGGATCTTCTGATCTGTGATGAGCCTACCACGGCCCTGGATGTTACCATCCAGGCTAAGATTCTGGAGCTGATCAAAAAGGTACAGAAGGAGAGAGGAATCTCTGTTATCTATATTACCCATGACCTGGGCGTAGTGGCCAAGGTGGCCGACTATGTCAATGTCATGTATGCCGGCAAGATTGTGGAGACCGGCAAGATTAACGAGGTCTACTATGATCCCAAGCATCCCTATACCTGGGGTCTGCTCTCAGCCATGCCTGACCTGGATACCGATGATGAGCGTCTTTACACCATACCGGGTTCACCGCCCAACCTGCTCCATGAGCCGGAGGGAGATGCCTTCGCGGCCAGAAACCGTTATGCCCTGCTGGTGGATGACAAGGCAGATCCGCCTATGTTTAAGATTACAGACACCCACTATGCGGCAACCTGGCTTCTTGATCCCAGGGCACCTAAGATGGACATGCCCGAGGAGCTTAAGAACAGGATTGCAAGAATGAAGAAGGAGGCAGAGGATTATGGCAGCGAATTATAATCAGGAGCCCCTTCTTACCGTGGAGGGACTGAAACAGTATTTTCCGATCAGCCGGACCTTTACCGTCAAGGCTGTCGATGACGTTAGCTTTAAAATCTATCCCGGAGAGACCTACGGCCTGGTAGGGGAATCCGGTTCCGGCAAGTCCACCATAGGCCGTTCAGTAATC
>CAMOZD010000009.1 GCA_946630645.1 uncultured Lachnospiraceae bacterium | reverse complement strand
GATGGGGCTGGGAAAAAAGAAGCCTCTGACGAAGCCTCTGACCGGACCGAAGGGATAGGAGAAATCCCCGGGACGACAGTATATGCTAAATTTAACCGGGGCAGAGTGCCGGAATTCCAGACAGAGACTTCGATCAGTCAGGCAGGCCCGGACAGGTATGTTGTCAAGAAGGCTCTGCAGGAGACCGGAAAAGGCCATATCAACGATTCCCTCCGCAAGAGGGATTTGATTCTCAAAAATTATCCCATGCTAAAGCCTGTGGATACGGAGATCAATCCGGAGAAGGGTTATGCGGTATTCCCTTATATCAAGGGACAGAATGCCTCGGAGCTGCTGCTGCAGGATTCCGGTGACCCAAACCGCCTGATCGCCAGTATCAGGGAACTGGCTGACAGACTCCTCACGGTTTCGGAGGAAGCCAGGACAGACTTTGTTCCTTCAGAAGAATTCATGGATGTTTTCGGAGACTATCATCCTGAAAAGGGTGAGCAGTGTCCCGGCGTAGCGGGGGCAAATATTGATTTGATTTTTGACAATCTGATTTTATGTGATGACACCTGGTATGTCATAGATTACGAATGGACTTTCTTCTTTGTTATTCCTGAGCAGTTTATCCGTTACCGGGCCTTTTATTATTTCTACGATCATAATTTCTTTAACCTGAAAGACAGGATTGAGCTGGGAATTTATTTAAGGAGACTGGGTATCTCTACCAGGAACCAGGAGAAATTCCGGGCCATGGAGGAGCATTTTCTCCAGTATGTCCACGGGAAGGACAGGCTTTATGCCTATACCTCCCGCTATGAAAAGGCAGACCATGACATGTTGTCCTTCCTCAGGAATTCAGTGAGTCTGGATGGTGACATCCGGGGAATGCATAAGATGATTAAGGATCAGAGAAAAGAAATCAAGGATCTTAAAAGGACCAACAGAGACCTTAAAAGATCCCTGTCATGGAGAATCACCAAGCCTGTCAGGAGCCTGGCAGATTTTGTGACGAGAAAGTAAGAAGGTAAAATACTTTATAAATGGGAGGATATGAACTGTACAATGAGCTATATGGCCAATTATAGATTGTGGGCAAATGACATTTACTTTGATGAGCAGACCAGAGCCGAGCTGGCTGCCCTGAAAGATCCTAAAGAGATTGAAGATCGTTTTTATAAGGATCTGAAGTTTGGGACCGGAGGTCTCCGGGGAATCATGGGAGCCGGGACCAACCGGCTCAACCGTTACACGGTGGGCCGGGCCACACTAGGCCTGGGCAGATTTCTTCTGCATACTTATGGCAGGGAGGCCTGTCTGCAGAGGGGAATCGTCATCGGCTACGATACGAGGAATAACAGTAAATACTTTGCCAGTCAGGCGGCAGCGGTGCTCAGCGGCATGGACATCCGGGTCTATATCCATGAACATGCCAGACCCACACCGGAATTATCCTTCTCGGTGAAATATCTCGGCTGCCTCGGAGGAATTGTACTGACGGCTTCCCACAACCCAAAAGAATATAATGGTTATAAGGTTTATGATGAATTTGGCTGCCAGTTAGTGCCCAGCCAGGCCAAAGAGGTCATCTCCTTTGTAAACCAGGTTACTGATTACCGGACCGTGTCCTTTGAAGCGAAGGAGGACCTGATCAGTCAGGTGGATCTGACGGAGGCTTTCGTCACTGAGGTCCGCCGCCAGGCCAGGCTGAAAGACCCGGCTGCCAAGGAGGCCCTCTCCATAGTCTTTACGCCTCTTCATGGTACAGGTTACGTACCGGTGGCCAGAACCCTCCGGGAAGAAGGCTTCAGGAATCTGTCTTTTGTGGAAGAGCAGGTTGAGCCGGACGGGGATTTCCCTACGGTGGCAACCCCCAACCCGGAAGACCGGCGGGCCCTTGAACTGGGCATAAAGAAGGCAGACCATATTGGGGCTGACCTGGTTCTGGGAACGGATCCCGACTGTGACCGGGTGGGTATCGCAGTGAGGACACCGGATGGTTACCAGCTTATGACGGGCAATCAGATCGGTGCTCTTATGATGGATTATCTTCTGGACCACACAGATCTTTCAGCCATGAAAAAACCGGCAGTAATTAAAACGGTGGTGACGTCAGAACTGGGAGCCCGTATCGCTCAGGATAAGGGACTTACTGTCATGAGTACCCTGACCGGTTTCAAATATGTGGGGGAGAAAATCACCCAGTTTGAGCAGGCAAAGGGAGCAGGGGATGAGAAAAGGGACTATGATTTCCTTTTTGGTTATGAAGAGTCCTATGGCTATCTGGCCGGAACCCATGCCAGGGACAAGGATGCCACAGTCAGTGCCCTCCTGATCTGTGAGATGGCGGCCCTGGCCAAAAAAGAGGGAATAAACCTGGCGGACAGGATGGATCAGATTTACAGGAAGTACGGATATTATAAGGACGCCCTGGACAGCTATACCCTGAAGGGTAAGGACGGTCTGGAGAAGATCGCGTCTATGATGGAAAGTCTCCGTAAAGGGGAATCCCCTTTCCCGGATACGGACCGGCTTATCGATTACAGTATACCTGTGGAGGCTGAACATGGATTCGGACTTCTGCCTGCTTCCAATGTACTGAAATATATTTTTAAAGATGGCTCCTGGCTTGCTGTCAGACCTTCTGGTACGGAGCCTAAGATCAAGATCTACTACAGTATGACCGGAAAGGACCGTAAGCAGGCCCTGGACAGACTGGAAGAGGTGCGCTCTCTTATCACAGAGGCGCTGGGCCTGTAATTTTATTCCTGACCTGGAACCAATCTACCAAAGCAACGCTGTCGGGAGGTATGTATAGATAATGAAAAAATATGGTGTGATTATGGCGGGGGGCGGAGGAACCAGGTTCTGGCCTCTTTCCAGACAGAAAAGACCCAAGCAGCTTTTAAATCTTACGGGAAATGATATCATGGTCAATGAGGCGATCGACCGCCTTTCTTATACGGCTGATTTCAAGGATATTTTCATTGTGACCAATGTCAACCAGGCAGACTGTATGCTGGAAGTCACCGGTGGCAGGGTGGAGCCCGATCATATTCTGAGAGAGCCTTCGGCCCGCAACACGGCAGCCTGCATAGGTTATGCGGCCATGGAAATCCTTAAAAAATATGGTGACGGGATTATGATTATCACGCCTTCTGATGCCTATATCAGGGACGGGGCAGCCTTTACCAGGACCCTGTCAGAAGCTGTCAGGGCCGCAGAAGACCAGGATAAGCTGGTGACCATCGGCATCACCCCCACTTTTCCTGCCACAGGCTATGGCTATATTTGTTTTGATAAAAACCAGCCAGGTGTGGCCAAGACAGTAAAGGAGTTCCGGGAGAAGCCTGATCTGGAGACAGCAAGGGTTTATCTGGCTACAGGGGATTATGTCTGGAACAGCGGTATGTTTATCTGGAAGGCCAGCCTGATACTTGATATGTTCCGGAAGCTGGTTCCCGATATTTATGAAGACCTGTGCCAGATCGGCCAGGCTATGGGCAGTGACAGGGAGCAGGACAGGATCCGGGAAATCTATCCCCGGATCAGAAAGATCTCCATCGATTACGCTGTTATGGAGCCTTCAGCCTCTGAGGGACATGTGCTGGTGGTGCCGGGTGAGTTCGGATGGAATGACCTGGGCAGCTGGGATATGATGGGAGTTCTCCATGATGCAGATAAGAATGGCAACATTACAGTTGGTGATGTGGTCAGTATCAAAAGTAAGAATAACATAGCCTATTCTACAGGCCGGACCATTGCTCTGGCCGGCATGAAAAATATCGTTGTGGTGGAAACTCCTGACGTGGTCATGGTCTGTGACAAGAGCCAGGTTCAGGATGTGAAGCTGATTGTGGAGACCCTTACCGACCAGGGCCGGGATGATCTTCTCTGACACAGGTCATCAGGGCCGGTATGAATTCCAGGTCCGGCATTACTGCCGCTTCTTGAATTGATACGAAAGCAACATGAACGCTGACCAGAACATCAAGGATAAAGGAATCTTTTATGAAATGTCTTATATTGGCAGGGGGCCGGGGTGAACGTCTCTGGCCCTTGTCACGGAAAAACTATCCAAAACAATTTATACAGATCCAGAAGAATCACTCTATATTCCAGGAAACGATTGCCAGGAATATGCCTTACTGTGATGAATTCATCATTGTGACCAGCCTGGAATACCGCTATATTGTAGAGAGCCAGATGGCAGCTTTTCAGGGAGTTACCTTCCGCTGTATCTATGAAGAGACACCAAGAAAGAACGGGCCGGCCATCCTGCTGGCCTGTATGGAACTGCAGCCCTCTGAACTTGTCTATGTGGTTGCGGCAGACCAGATGATTGATACCGGTGAGGATTTAAATCAGAAAGGCCTTTCTTATAAAGAAGCCATTCTGGCTGCCAGAAGACTGGCCTTGGAAGGCCATATCGTGACTTTTGGCCTGGACAGAAAAGGCAGGGAAGAAAAGAGCGGGAGATTCGGCTGGATCCTTCATCAGGGCCAGGAGGTAAAGCAGTTTATAGAGAAACCTGACAGCCAGACTATGGAGGTCATCAGACAAAGCCGGGATTATCTGCAGAATGCCGGTCTTCTCCTTTTTGAGAATGGTATTTTGCAGCAGGAACTGAGCCGGCTGGCCCCGGATTTTTATAGTCAGTGTGTACGGGCTTTCGCCTTGAGGGAACTGGACCGGACCGGCAGGATTTACCGGACCGGGGTTCTTAAGCATATTGATCCGGAATACATGGAAAAGCTGCTTCTGGAAAGACTGGAAGATATGAGAGTTGTAGAATGCGGCTTTGGATGGACTGATATAGGGAAGCTGGAAGACCTGACCGGTTTTTACGAGGGAGACGACGGACTTTCTGTAAAAAGCCGGGCAGATAATACAGTGGTGATTAATCATGCCGCCGACCAGGTTGTCCTGGTTAACGGGGCCAGTGACCTCATGGTGGTGAATACACCGGATGCTGTCTATATCGGAAAGTATGGGGAATCTGACCAGTTAAAAGAAATCCTGACCAGTCATGAGGAGCTTCGTCCATACTCGGATAAAAGCACGGTCTATTACCGGTCCTGGGGCTATTACCAGCAGCTTCACGAGGAGGCCAGGTACCGGATACGGCGGGTTGTTCTTTATCCCGGCAAAACGATTTATGCCCACAGCCACAGAAAGCGCAGCGAGAACTGGACTATTGTCCAGGGCCGGGTCAACGTTATAAAAGACGACATTCAGCAAACCTATAAAGAATCGGATAATATTGATATTCCTGTAGGAACAGTTCACCAGGTTTCCAATATCGGCCGGGACCAGGTGGTATTTGTGGAGACTGCCTGTGGAGAGATCCTCCATGAGCAGGACATGGTTCCCAACTTTGTGGCTGACCTGGATGAGCAGGCTCTGGGCTATGCCTCCGAACCTTTTGTCCGGCTTTTGCCGGCCTACAAGGATTATTTGTGGGGAGGAAGCAAGTTAAGGGAAATATACGGCAAGCGCTGTGACTATGATATCATAGCGGAAAGCTGGGAATTATCTGCCCACCCTGATGGACAGAGTATTGTGGCCGGAGGAAGGCATAAGGGTCTTTCTTTTGGTGCTTATCTCAGTGTGGTGGGCCGGGATGTCCTGGGCTGGAAATGCAGCTCCATGACTGACTTTCCCCTGTTGATCAAATTTATAGACGCCAAAGAAAACTTGTCTGTCCAGGTCCATCCTGATGATGATTATGCATTAGATAATGAGAACCAGTATGGCAAAAATGAGATGTGGTATATCCTGGACTGCCAGCCTGGGGCCTGTCTTTATGTAGGTTTTAACCGGGAAGTAAGCCGGGAAGAGGTGAGACAGAGAGTGGAGGATCACACGATCCTGGAGGTCCTGAATTCCATGCCCACCCATCCGGGGGATGTATTTTTCATTCCCGCGGGGACGGTCCATGCCATAGGCGGAGGTAACCTGATTTGCGAGATCCAGCAAAGCAGCAACTGTACTTACCGGCTCTATGATTATGGCCGCAAGGACAAATACGGCAAGGAAAGGCCCCTCCATCTGCAAAAGGCTCTGGATGTTCTTGATTACGGTAAATATGAGGTTCAGGAATTTGAGAACTCAGTTTCCCAGGAGGGTACGATACTCGGCCGGTGTAAATATTTTGAAACTAAGATTTACCAGGTGGAGGGAAGGCTCAGCCTGACAGTCGATGACAGCCGTTTCCGCTCTCTGCTGTGCATTGAGGGCCAGGGAGAAATCAGCTGCGGCGAATACAGGGAAACCATCAAGGCAGGGGACAGTATTTTTATCAGGGCATTTAATGGAGAAGTCCTTCTGGAGGGAAAAATGAAGGTGATTCAGTCGAACATCTAAACAGCTTTTCTCCATGATCAAGGTCTTATTTTTCTGATGAATCTATCTCTTTTCCTGGCCTGTCACGGAAAAATGTATTCCCGGGGCGGCCATGCAATAAAAGATCATAATAAATAAAAGGGCTGACGCTGCAAAGACGGCAGGAACCTTTAAGGGGTTTCTGTCTTCAGGAGCGTCAGCCCTTTCCTATATGCCGGAAGAGTCTTCGTCGTTTTAGTCTATTTGACCGGAAGTATCTTCTTCGCCGTTATAGTCCGTCATGCGGGAAGAGTCTTCTTCGTTATTGTCTGTATCGCCGGAATTATCCTGAAGGCCGGGTCCGGCCTCTTCATTAGAAAGGGTCTCCTCCCCGGCTTCTTCTTCCCTGTCATTACTCTGGTTTTCCTCGTCGGATAAAGATGATTCTATAAGGTCTTTCAGCTGCTTTTCGTTAAATTTCTTCACAATTCTAAAAACGCGGGTGAAATTGGTATTGAGCTTGTCCATGTTCTGCCTGAAAAGTTTATATTCTTCCGGAGTATGGCGGTAGTAGATTAAATAATTACCGATTCTATTTAAAAGAATAAACTTGGAAGACAAAAGTGTCTTGACCCGCATATGATGATCTGCCTTAATGATGATGTAGTTAAAACCATTATCCCTGGCTATGGATACCAGTTTAAAGCTGCCCCTTAGTGGGTATTCCAGTAAATTAGGGATCGTGTAATAAGGGAGATCAATCATATCTATACTGCCATCCTCCTTTAAAGAGTAGGGGAGGACGAAATCAGCACTGTACTGCCTGGCTTCATACAAAAGACTGTCATCCATGATACAGCTTGGTTCAGCATCCCGTGACAGGATGTAATCATAGATTTCTTTATGTCCGTCATTAATCTTCTCCAAATTAGCTGTTTGTGAGATGTCAGCGAAATTAAAGGTATAATAACCGCAGATCAGCATGAGAAAAGAAATAAATATTAGTCCTGCTAACTTACTGGACTTACGGTAAGTCTTCTCGATAAATTTGGTCAGTGTCAAACTGATAATAATATATTCTGGAAACAGCCAGAATATAGTCCATTTTTTCAATCCTGCCATAGCCATCATGCAGATGACCGGATAGATGGTCATGGTTATTATGGCAAGGAAGGGATAGAGAAAGCGCCGGCTTTCTTTTGCGGAAATAATATACAACATGATAGCACAGGATACTGCCAGAATGACCATAAAAGTATTCCCGTAATAGCCCAGAAAGAGATCTGACATTTTTTCCAGGATGAAAGCAGGTGAAGGCCTTCCTTTATAATGGATGCCATTCAGGATACTGTCCGCAAGAACCCAGTATTTGATATTGGACAGACAAATTGCCGCCCCACAGGCCAGGATGATTGTATTTTTATGCAGGCAGGCATAGATTAAGCAGAAAGCCAGAATCATCATCAGGCCTAGGATGACACCACTTCTGTCCATAAAACAGAGAGCCAGATTGGAAAAACATAGAACCAGCCAGGATTTCCAGTAAAAGGGTCTGGAGAAAAGCTGGAGGAAAACCGTGAGCATAACAGGGATTCCCAGACAGGAAACCAGGGCCGGTCCCTGCCAGATCCGGGTCATGAGATGGGCTTCCGTAGTAAAGCCTGAATAATACCCCAGAAGCTGGATAGTCCAAACCAGAACTATGAATATAATCCGGTACAGGTTGTTCTTGAAAAAGAATATCTCAGAGAGAGTAAGGTAACAGCAGGAACAGGCCAGTAAAAGCTGCAGGGGCAATATGACGTGGGCGGCAATCAGGGGACTGGTGGAGGCAAACCAGGAAAGGAAAGCGTAGGTGAAGGTCCATGGGGATGCAAGTTCTGTTGAGTAGATACTTGGAATGCTGTTCAGAACCTTTCCCGTCGCATTGCTGGACAGAAAAAACCGGTCACTCCTGATCATGTCAGTCGCACTGGTGATATAGTGATTATCACTGAGGGTCTGGAATTGAAAGAAAACGTAGACACTTGCTGCCGCTAAGGTGATAATTCCGGTGATTGCCAGCAGCACATATTCAAAACGCAGGGTCCTTTTTTTCCGGGCCCGGATTCTCCTGACGGGATTCAGACTGCCGGGGTTACTTTTCCTGTAGGCAGAGATTCCATGACAGGTGCCAAGAACATTGACCATCAAAACCAGCGCACAAGCCCAGGTGAAAGGAGCCTTGAAATAGATCATGGGAACAAGGATCAATTCCATGGCACCCCACAGAAAAACACATCCAAACAGGTACCAGCTGTAGATGGACTGGGATAAGTCCAGTTTTTTACAGAAACCGTAGCCGGTACATCCAGGGAAAACTATTAGTAAAATTAATGAAAGTATAATTGTTTGAATACTGAGCATTACGTACCTCAATCTACTGATTAATCTGATTTATAAACGTTGAATACCGTCTGTTATCCATCCGTTTCAGGGCTTTATAAAAAGAGTCATATCCAAGATTCAATTTGTCTGAAATAAATTGCCTCTGTTCCCTTTCTGCCACGGTGTTATATATGTAGATAATAGTATCACCGATTCTGTTGCCGGGATAGTAGCCAAAACGCTTCAGATAACGGGCCTGAAGGTGATCTGATGCCGGCAGGACAATGAAATTGACATTCTCCTGAGAGGCATAAAGGCAGAGATAAAAGGAAATATAGAAATTCCGTCTCATGGCCTCGGGGATAATCTGATTATGGGTATGGGCAAAAGTCAGACTGCCGTCATCCTTATAATTGTAGGGCATGACAAAGTCCCCGCTGTACTGTCTTGCACCCCATACATATTTATCACAAAAATAGCAGGAGGGTGTGAGATTACGGCTTAAGATATAATCATATACTTCCCTGGCAGAAGGATCGGTTTTCTGGGTATTCCCGATAACAGTTGTGTTTTTCAGAGAGTAAAAACCGTTTTTACTGACCATCAGGATGATAAATATTACCGCATAAGCAAAAATACGGTTACCGTAACCCTCAGACCTGCTTACAATCCACAAAAAGCTTAAGGTGATGAAGAGGGCTTCAGGGAACAGCCAGTAGATACTGACAGTAGCTATATCAGGTGGCAGCAGGCCGAAAAACAAACTCACTATGGTCAGGGCCAGGGCTGTCAGAACCGGGTAGACCAGGGAAGCGGAATGAGACATGGAACAAATGGTCAAAAGGATGACCGACATGACGCCAAGAATAATCATCAGCTGGTCTCCCGTATAGAGTTTGAATGAGTTACTGATCTTTTCCAGGGCCGGCAGCCACTGGAAAGATGGCAGGGCTGGTTTGCAGCTGACACACCAGTATATTATGTTTGGGATCAGGCAAAACAGGCTTTTTACCATAATCCGGATGGATTGTTTCCGGATGGAATAACAGAAGGCAAAGGCCAGATTCAGGATGATCCCCAGGTATATGCCGGTCCTGCTCATATAGCAAAGGGCCAGGTTGACTCCGGTCAACAGGTAATAATATTCCTTCCGGTCAGACTCCTTATCAATACAAAGATAAGTATAGATGACAAGGGGAAGCCCAATAGAGGATATGGCTGCGTCACTGTGCCATGGCCTGGTCATAAGAATTGTTTCAGGGCAGTAGATGGAATAGCAGCCCAGAAGCTGTATCATCCATATTATAAGGAAAAAAAAGTCCCCTTCTTGTACCTTGCCTGAAGAATATCTGGCCGCTAGTAACCGGTAGATGCAGCTGCACAGGATTACAATCTGCACAGGCAGCAGCAAATGGGCGGCTACAATTGGTTTGTTAAAGGTGACTGCACCCAGGAAAGCATACTGGAAAGACCAGGGAGAGGCCAGATCCGCCAGATAACTGCCGGGAAAAAAGTCCTGAAGCTCCCCGCTGGCGGGATTGGATAAAAACATCTTACCGCTTTTTATCATGTCAGCAGCACTGACTATGTAATGAACATCTGAGAATTCTGCTTTCTGCAGGACAGTGACGATGACGATGACACCTGTTGTTATGAAAAGGGTAAGCAGGTGGGAAAAACGGCATTTTTTGTCTAAACCATTCCAGCAGTGGAGAAAACGGATTATGGGATTCAGATGTTTGCTGTTATGGTTTCTGTAGCTGAGAAGCCCGGCCATTCCGGCAAGGAAATATAAAAGGGTCACTATAAATAAGGCCAGATAAAAAGATGCTTTTATCATGACCAAAGGTACCAGGACCAGCTGGCTGCAGGCCCATAAAAAGATACTGCCGACCGGATACCAAACATAAACATTCTGAGTCAGCTGGAAACGCTTACTCAGGAAGTATCCGCTGAGAGCCGGTATAAGTATGACAAATAACAAAAAGCTTATCAGGGATAAGGGTAGTTTAATGAAAAAAACCATAATGCCTGCTCCATAGACTGATACCAGATTGTCAGGCTTTTTCCTTGAAAGCATGATTGGGTATATCCGGCTGCCTGAATTCAATATCAATAATGTGAAACTGGGTTACAGGATGAGTATATCACAAATAAGATAAATCTGCTACTTTTGCTCTTACTTATGGCAGGCAGCTGTTTCAGGACTGTGGATTAGAGGAAGACAAGGTCTGAGGAATAATATTTATCACGGATATATGTCAGCGTCCGGAGGCTGGCAGATCTAAAGTTGGTCTTCGGGATCTGCGGCCAGGTCCCTGACTTAAGCAATTGTTGGACATCAGGACGAAAATATGATACTATAAAGTGCATATTTTATAAGGAGTAGAATGTATTGATATGATCACTGTTGGGAATATACTTTTATCCATACTGTTTTTAATGATAATTCCGGTATGTCTGGGTTATTTATGGTGCGAAAAGATGCATATTCCGGTCAGCTTTCCCACGATATATGTCTTTGGCATGTTTTTCATCTGGTCTTACAGCCAGCTGGTTCTTGTGCCCATGATCTTGATGGATGCATCATTCACCATTACATCTATTATACTTCTGCTTTTGACAATAGCCTTTATGGCTGTCTTTTTGTACCAGTTTCATTTGAATAATCCTCTGGTTCCCAACGGCCATTTCAAAAGATTCAGTATTGCGGATTATCCCGTTAAGGATATCATAGCATTTGCGGTCATGCTGATGATATGCGGCTATGTAATCTATAATTGTATTGTGCTGCAGCATACGGATGCAGATGATTCCCGCTTTGTTGTCCTGGCTATGGATACGGTTAAAAGCGACAGAATGCTCAGAATCAATCCGGCTACAGGAAGGGAACTGATCGGATATATAGGGGAAATGAAAAAGGATTTCTCATCTCCCTGGGCAGTGTTTCTTGCATATATCTCAAATATTTGCGGAATGAAGGCAAGCAGTATGATTCACAGCCTGGTGCCTGTATATATGTATATACTGGTCAGCTGTGGCTTGTGGATTCTGGCCGATGTGTTTTTTGAAGGTCAGGTTGTTTTCAAGTGTTTTTTTGTATCTTTGGTCTGGTATTTGATTATTTTTTCCAATTACTC
>CAMOZD010000008.1 GCA_946630645.1 uncultured Lachnospiraceae bacterium | reverse complement strand
GAAAAACAAAAAGGATTGGATTGCTTTCATCTGCACCAATTCGGATCTTTCCGAAGAAGAGATCATCCGGATCTATGGGAAACGCTGGCAGATCGAGGTCTTTTTCAAGACCTGCAAGACTTACCTGAAGTTGGTGACGGAGTGCCATAGTCTGTCCTATGATGCATTGACCGCCCATGTCGCAATTGTGTTTACCAGGTATCTTATGATCGCAATGGAGCAAAGAAGAAATGAAGACGACCGTACACTGGGAGAAATCTTTTTCTTCTTCACAGATGAACTGGCAGACATCACATTTGGTGAATCCTTTCAGATCATCATAAATGCCATGATAGACAGTGTATGTGCAATCTTTCAGCCAACGGAAGAGCAACTCGCATTGTTTATAGAGATGTTTGTGGGACGTCTTCCGGATTATATCTGCAATTCACTGAGAAAAGCAGTATTAGCAGCCTGAATAACCTATCTGATTGCCTGTATTATTGAGTTTTCAAGGAGCTAAGCCCATTTGGGGTATGGGAAGTTTGAGTAAATAAGCTTTCAACTTCTCCGGCATACACTCTTCACAAAGTTCCACAAAGTTCTCGTCTGACATAGGACTATCATCCAGTACATGTCTTGCAAACATTTCCACCAGACCAAACACATAGAGCCTCAAGGCAAAGGTCAGATCCTTATCCAGTCTCTCTAGGCCATTTGTTTTTAACAGAAATGTAAGGATGGACTGATAGGCAGCCTCCGCGCGAAGCCTTCCATAATCCTCGTGTCCTGAAGTGTGATTGACCGCATTCCGGATGAAGTGCTTTATTTTTCTGTAGTAGAGGCCCCCGTCTTTCAGATAGTCCTCAAACCTGTAATTACTATTTTCCAGCTTCTTATGGAGTCTGGCTATCTCAGACTCCTCTATATAAATCATTAAATCTGATTTGTTCTGGAAATGATTATAGAAGGTTTTAGAGGACAGGCCGCTCTCCTCAACCAGTTTAGTCACGGTAATCTTATCTATGGGAATATGTCTGCTAAGTTCCAGCAGGGTCTCTGCAAATATTTCCTTAGATGTCCTTTTTTTCATAGTACCTTATACTCCCTTATACTCCCTCAGTCAAACTGCAGCTTGTCTTCCAGGACTTCCAGGTCTGTCCTGTCATCCAGGTCTGCCTGCACTTCCTCTGCCAGCACAATCTCATCCGTGATCACCCCATCGGCAAATGAATCCAGGAAATGATACATTCCCTCTTCGGTATTCACCGTCCAGACCATAGCCTGTTTACCCGCTTCGTGAATATTACTGATATTATCAGAGCTAGCCGTCTCCTCCTCCATGATCAGAATATCACATTTAAGTTTTGACACATCTCCCAGACTGGCAAAGAAGAGGAGGCCTGTTTCAAATTCGGGATAGGCTGTCTCCGCATATTTGATAACCCCATAGTTCAGGGAAATCAGGACCGTATCTTCCACACAGTCGTGTTCCCGGATGATGCGGACCAGGTCATCCACCATCTGATTGTCAGCCGTCACACCCTTCAACTCTACAAAAAGTTTTTCCTTGCCCTTGATGACATCCAGCATCTCCTCAATTGTTATAACAGGAAGCTCCTGCCCGTTTCCGGTCGTATCCCGGATCCTGAGTTCTTTGATTTCTTCCATAGTCATATCCTTGGGAGCCTTTGCCACGCCGGTAAGTCTCTTAAAGTCATCGTCATGATTGATGATATAATATCCATCCCTGGTGCGCTGGACGTCGGTCTCCGACCCATAGCAGCTATGCTCAATGGCCTTCTCCAGTCCCTGGAGGGAATTCTCCGATGCCAGACTTCCACCGGTACGGTGGGCTACAATCTTCACAGGCTCCTCCCTGGTGAAGATCTCATTATAATTTAGTCCCAATACAATTGATAAAAAGCCAAACCCTATAAATACCAGGAAGATCAGCAGAACCTTCCAGATATATCGTGATTTCCTGGGACGCTCCGGCCAAAGGTCCCGGCCTCTCCCGGAATATTCCAGGTAATACCGGTTAAGACGCAGCATAAAATAAGCTCCACAAAGTACTGTCACAATATAGGCCAGATATTTCTCCACCAGCACGGCAAAGGCAGCCACTGACCGGTAGGCCATGATTTTCAAATCCAACTCTGAAAACCCTTCCCCGGACATCAGCATTTCCCCGAAATCAATCCTGTAATTCCTGGGCAGGCTTTCTGTTGCTTCCCCAAGAATCCACCCCGGAATCCTGTTCAGTAAATCACTCGATATCAAGTAAATAATGATAATCACCAGGATATTCAGGAACAGTCCTATCAGAAACCTGCCCCTGTGCTCTTTCACAAGGCGGGAAGAATACTTCCTTCCCTCAGAAGGAGTCATACCATCCAGAAGGACAGCGTGCAGGATAAAAAGTGAATGAAAGGAAATCCAGATGAGGATGAAAATTACAGCCAGGTAAGCCGCTGTATAAAGCGGATTTTTAAAGACAACCTCCATAATAAAATTGGGAATGTAGAAGGATTCAGACAAGCTGAGGGATAATCCCACCCCGCAGATAGGAACGGCAATAAAGATAAAGAGGATCGTCCCTATACCTGTCGGATTCATAAATTTTTTTACAGAATGGAAGCCCTTGACGATACACCTTCTCACTCCTGCCCTGCGGCCATTCAGAATATTGTCTGTCAGGTAAATCTGCCCAAACAGTTCAAAGACCAGGTATATGACCACAAGCACAAAGCCTAGCATCAGTATTACCGGAAACTTCCAGCTTAGAAGAAAAGACTTTATATTGGCAGTCGTTACCACATCCCCGTCCAGGCCCGCCAGCCAGCCAATCAGCCTTGTCATAGGAGCGGCGGGGATTATGAGAAAGATACCCGCCAGAATCTGGAAAGTCCACATCTCAGGCAGTGCCTGAAGGCAAAGCCTTCGGAAGCTAATCTCTTTTTGAGGAATCGTTTCTTTGTGTTTCCTGAACATTTTTCACACCTGTATCATCCATAATTATTTTTTCGGTAACATCTTTAAAAAGCTATCCAGTCTTGCCTTGATATAGCCGGCCAGGAGTCCCTCTATTGCCCTCATTATAAAAATGTATGTATTAGCCTGACCTCCAATATGATGATTTATTATAGCATATTATCGAAACAATGTTGAAGAAATCAGAATGATACGTCGGCAAATAGCGGAATAATGCAGGCCCCTGGTACAGGGTTTTTAATTCTTTGGAAAATGTAAAATTACTTAAGAAATAAAAAAGCTGACAGAAAATATCCACCAGCCATTTCTATCCACAACATTACATTTGTCTAACTATAGATACACTTCATTAGATACACTACATTTTTCTGCTATATAAGTGACAGATCAAATCTGCACACTCCTCGATACCGCCACCCTTTTTCCTATGGTACGGCCACCACTCCCGAATTCACGGCTGATTGTAATGAATCTGTAAGGCATACTTACCCACCTCCTGATTCAACTCCTTATATGTTTTTATAATCAAAAAGACTGCAATGGCAAAAGTAAGAATATCCGACAGGGGCATGGAATACAAAACCCCATCCAGTCCGAAGAAGCGTGGTAACAATAAGGCAAAGCCGACTCCAAATACAATCTCACGAACCATGGAAAGTATCGTTGATTCCGCTGCTTTTCCCATGGCCTGAAGGAAGATAAAACAAGCCTTATTTACGCAGGCAAATACCATCATACATAGGTAGATGCGGAATGCCTTGACCGCAAAGTTTGTATAGTATACGCTCTCATTGGCCGCCCCAAAGATATTGATCAGCTGCCCCGGGAACAATTCTACAATAAGGAGGGCCACAAACCCGACAGATGCCTCCGCAATAAGAAGTTTTGTAAATAATTCTTTGACCCGGTCTCTCTTCCCGGCTCCCATATTAAACCCGACAACCGGAATACATCCTGCTGCCATACCGACAACGATGGAAATGACAATCTGGAAAAACTTCATAACGATACCCACTACCGCCATAGGAATCTGGGCGTACTGTTCCTGGCCGAAAACATGGTCAAGAGCCCCGTATTTCCTGATCATATTGTTAATAGCCGCCATGGCCGCAACCAGGGAGATCTGCGACAGGAAGCTGGTCATGCCAAGGACCATGGTCTTGCGGCAAATACTGCCTTCCAGCCTAAAGTCTGCTTTTGCAGGTTTGACCAGCTTCATGTGAAGGACATACCAGACAGCCAGAAAAGCAGTCAGAATCTGGCCGAAAACTGTAGCCACAGCCGCCCCCATCATCCCCCATTTGAAGTCAAAGATAAAAAGCGGATCCAGTATAATATTGGCCCCCGCGCCGGCCAGTGTTGAAGCCATGGCAAAACGGGGACTTCCGTCTGCCCTGATGATGGGATTCAGGGCCTGGCCAAACATATAGAAGGGAATCCCCAAGGTGATGAAAAAGAAATACTCTTTTGAATGCTTAAAAGTTTCTGCATTTACGGTTCCTCCAAACATGGCAATGATCTGATTGCTGAAAACCAGATAGATGGCAGCAAGTACCAGGCTGCTGACAATTACCATGGTTATGGAATTTCCCACACTCTTCTTCCCTGTCTCTGGCTCTCTTCTTCCCAGACTCAGACTGACAAAAGCACAGCAGCCGTCACCAATCATTACGGCAATGGCCAGAGCAATGACCGTAAGAGGAAATACTACCGTATTGGCAGCATTGCCATAGGAGCCAAGGTATGATGCATTGGCAATAAATATCTGATCCACGATATTGTAAAGTGCCCCTACCAGAAGAGAGATGATACAGGGGATTGCATATTTTCGCATCAATTTACCAATATGCTCTTCCCCTAAAAACTGATTTGTTTCCTGTTCCATTGAAATCACATCCTTTCAAAAAAACGTGCAGCCATCAGCTGGTTTTACGCCAATGGCTACACGCTATACTCTGTAGTAACAATATTCTTTTTCGCCCAGGTTATCGTCACAGGGAGCCACCATGGTACGACTCCCTTCACGCCGTTTTCCCTCCCCTTTGGCAAAAAAAACGTGTGGCCGATAACTGGATTTACGCAGTTAAAACGGCCACACGTCATTGCTTATTATAAGAAAATATTTTAAAAAAATCAAGCTGTCATTTTTCAAAAATTTCAAGGTTGGGCCCTTGATACAGGTCCAGACTTACTGCTGCCGGATCTTGATCAAACTTTCTCAGTGATCCTTACCGTATCCAGGTTTTCCTGGAGCCGGTCAAAGAACTGGCTGATATGGTATCCGTCCATAGCGGCATGGGAGACAGTGAGAGAAACCGGCATCATACAGCCCTGATCTGTCTGCTCATATTTCCCACAGACGATAATCGGAAACAGGGGAGGAATTCTTCCGGGAGTCTGACTTGAATAGGATTCAAAAGCTATCCAGGGCGGACAACTGAAACAGAAGAAATTATCCGGCTGTCCCGGCCGGCCTTTGACTCCCTTCCGCTCACCAAAGGTCCTGGTTACCCGGTCGTATTCCATGCAAAAGCTATAAGGGTCCTGCAAATAATCCATCCACAAGTCACTAAAGGTATGGTCATCCTGATGAAATACGGTAAAAACCGGATTAATAACTTTCCAGATCCCAGGGGATCCGTCCGCTTCTGTCATCATTTTCATACAGTCCAACTCGTTTACAGTCTTGCTGACAACATACATGAGCAAGGCGGTAAAATGATGCTTTTTCTCATGGGCGACCTGCAGACAAGTCTCTACATCAACCTTAACCGTCATAGAATGTAAATAGGGAATCTGTTCCTGATAATAATGAAAATGTTCTCTCCGCGGCCATGTACTCTCATCAATCAATTCATAAGCCGGCTGAATATCTAACTCTTCAAAGAGGCCGGCAAGGACCTCCTTTGCAACATCATAGGCCCCGCTGCATTCACTGGCCCTTGGCCCCCCGACACAAAGCTCAATTCCATCCGGCAGGCCATCCAGCCAGGACAGAATCCTGGGAATATCAGAAGGGCCGGAAACCGTGATCATAGGCTTGCCAAGGTCTTCCCCTTCCTTGATTCCCAGAAGGGTTCCTTCTGACAAAAAGGAGTCTTCCGGGATGATGGTCAGGACAGCGTCCGCGTCCCTCATATTCCATTTGGTCCTCTGCTCCGTCCCCGGGGAAGGTGTCTCCATCAGCTCCGGGTATACGGCAAGTAATTCCGAAGCTGTCTCATAATCCTCAGCCCACCCGTTCTTAGGACACCAGCCGCATAAAGGAATTCCATATTCTCTTGCCGTATCCATGGCCGCCCGGTCTACCCCGGTCTGGCCTCCGGTACGGATCCTACTAATCTTTTCTTTTTTCATAATCACAAATCCCTCTTCCCACCCCATAATTATCATAGCCAGTACAACACGACAACTAAATATCATGTAAACCAGAATTCTGATATATTCTTCCTATACAAATTTCTGATTTAAGCTTTCCATATGCTTCTTATCATTATAGTTTTGATTATACACTAAAAGCTGTTCTTCTGTCAGAATTTTGGACATTTATCCTTTAAAAAAGGACTGCCGTACTAAGTGTTGCAACCGCGCCGGCAGTTGCTGTCACTTAATACGACAGCCCTTTTTTCTATTAACTGTCCTCTTTTTTATAACCATCCTTTTTCAGGACCGTCATTTTTAAAGTTAGCTTTTCCAAGGGCGCCTTTTCCTAAGGCTTTCCTTTATCTAAGGCCATCCCTTACTATGGTTATCTTTTTCTATAACCTTACTTTGCTATAGCTATCCTATTCTATCCTTTTAAGGTATTAGATATCCAGGACTGCATTTAAAGCGTCTGTTGTAGCGGCAAAAGCGTTGGAAGTCTTTATGCTGCCGCCAATTACTTTGACATCGCAAAGATCTTTCAGTTCCTCTGCCAGGGTATTGTTGGGCTTGTAACCAAAGGCTAAGACAACCGTCTTGGCCGGGATGGCACATTCTTCCCCGTTCTTTTCCACAATAACGCAGTCCTCTTTAATCTCTTTAACCTTGGTGGAAGTATAGCGGTCCACTTCATATTCATCCATAAGCTTTCTGAAATCCAGGGACGGGAATACAGAAGGCAGCATCTCTACGACAGATACCTTGCCATTACACCGGAAAGCAATTGCAGTTGCTGTCTCGACACCAACTTCTCCACCGCCACATACAACCACATCTTCTCCTGTCACTACTTTGCCAAGAAGCACGTCTTCCGCTTTATGTACATGGGGAAGATCAATGCCGGGGATATTAGGAACGATGGCAGATCCGCCTGTTGCCACGATTACGGCATCCGGCTTTTCCTCTTCTACGATAGCCCTGGTAAGAGGAGTATTTAAACGGAAATCAACCTTGAGGTCCTTCATCTGTCTGATCAGCCAGCTGGTAAACAAGGCTACTTCACCCTTCATAGGAGGAAATGCAGCGGATACCAGTTGTCCGCCTAAAAAGTCAGATGCTTCGTATAAGGTTACCTTATGTCCTGCCCTGACAGCCTGATAAGCTGCTTCCATTCCGCCAGGGCCACCGCCGGCAATCAGTACTCTCTTGCTCTCCGGCTTAAAATTATCCATCTCAATCTCACGGCCAACCTCTGGATTTACCAGACAGGAACAGGTTCCACCGGATAAGAGGGACCCATAACATCCGATATTACAGTTGATGCAATGTCTGATCTGCTCTTCCTGTCCTTTTTTTAATTTATTGGGATAATGGGGGTCTGCCAGGGAAGTTCTTTCCATACCGATCAGGTCAGCTTCGCCGGCCTGCAGAATAGCCTCTGCCACTCCACCGGTAGTGATACGGTTTGTATCGATCACCGGAATACTTACCACCTTTTTAATCTCGCTGCAAGCATGGGTTACGAAACCATGCTTCTGAACGTCACGGTCATAGCTGTTATGATCGCCGTAGCTTCCAAATGTGACATTCAGATAATCTGCCCCTGCTGTCTCTAAATTCATGGCTAATTCCATGGAGTCGTATAATCCTCTGCCGCCCTTGTAACCATCCTGATAGGACAACCTGGTACCTACGATAAAATCTTCTCCAACCTTCTTCTTAACATCCTCAAAGACTTCCCTGATCATACGGAATCTGTTTTTAAAACAGCCGCCATACTCATCTGTTCTCTTATTTACATGAGGAGAAAGCATTTCAAAGAGGAGATAGCCATGGGCCAGGTGAATCTCAACACCGTCAAATCCAGCCTTTTTTGCCCTAAGAGCCGCATCGCCGAACTGGCTCACATACTCATGAATTTCCTCTACGGTGATGGCTCTTGGAATCTGCTTCAACCATGGACAGGGTATGGCTGACGGTGCAACCGGCTGATGACCGCCATTAACATACTGGTTACTCTGTCTGCCCGGGTGATAGATCTGACAGATAATCCTGCTTCCGTAGGAATGGATCTTATCGGTAAATACCTTATTCAGAGGGATCTGCTCATCGAGAAACAAGCCGGGAATCCTATTGTAGCCTTTTCCTTCAGGCCGGAAACAGTAGTCCTCAGTGATAATCATTCCCCAGCCGCCTTTTGCCTTTTCTTCATGATATCTCATCCAGCGGTCTGTAAGAAAACCATCCTCTTTACAATAATTTGTCACCATGGCAGTAACTACCAGACGGTTCTTTAACTCCACATTCTTCAAAGTATAAGGTGCCAATAATTTGTCGTACATGAGTGTTTCTCCTCCCTTTAATGATAAACATGCTTCCCTCCTGCAAGAAGGAAGCCATCTGCTACTTGATAATATTTATCATAAAGCATGAAGGAACTACAGGGTCAAGTAAAGATTTCTCCTTTATTTTATAGGAATTTTTATCTCCACATACCGGTGCCACCGCTTACCCTGATGGACTCTTGCCAGAATCTCTCCACGTATCTTTCCGGCCGGCTGGTAGCTTCTGCCGGCCATATAAGAAAGAATGTGCTTCAGGGAATGTATATCCAGTCCTCCTTTCTCACCCATGTCAATAATAGTATGTACAGATAGCTGCGGCTCAAATACGGTAATTTCTTCTGACAACTTAATGTCAAACATGGAGAAATACTCTTCATCCAGGGAAAGATCCCACTGGATATAGTCGCGGCTTTTCTGAATATGTTCCAAATCTGTCACCAGCTCTGCCCTGTAAAAGGGTGATGTTTTGATGAATTCCCGCAGGAGAGGATTATTGTATTCAAAATCCGAATATTCCTCACTGACAGCGCCTGTACAGAGAACATGATAGCTTCTCGGGTCTTTTTTGACCCAGAAATTATCAATATTATAATTTACGGAACTCAGCCGGTCGTAAAGATTATAGATATACTTGGAAAGAACATGCTGGTATCTGATCTTATTTTCCATATCTTCATACTTTTCAAAAAGCAGTGTCTCCAGATCCTCAAGGCCGTATGTAGTTAAAATATTTTTTATATCTTTTAAGGAAATGCCCAGACCCCTGTATATGGTCAGATCTGTCAGATTGAAAATATCCCAGACATCATAAAGGCGATAACCGTTATGGTCCATGCGCCCCGGCTGCAGTACCCTTTCCTTGTCATAATAACGCAGGGTATCAATTGGGATATTGAATAATTTGGAAACCTGCCCGATTCTTAATGGCATATTACACCTCCTAACCCTAAAGTTACTTCATGGTTTTTACCATATTATACTATTTTAAAATTCATTTGACATATAGAATTTAAAAAAAACCATCCGGAATCATCACTGCGATTCCGGATGGTTATCTGATAGTCCCATCCCATATATAGAATCCTGAATTACAAAGTCAAAGGATGCTGTTCATAGTCCTGGAAAAGGCTGCCACCGATTAGCGAAACCCCCTCTTCTCCGGCCGCCGGAATTCGCAGGGCACTCCTGCCTGGCATTTACCGCATCCATAACGGGGATTCTCCTTTTCCTTCACCATATCCAGAAACTGTTTACATTTTACATTGTTTTTCCCGTATTCCATGGTAATCGCCCCGGCCGGGCAGCGTCTCACACAGGCTCCGCAATGGATGCAATACTCGTAAGTAGCTGAATAAGGCCGTCGATCAGGCTCGTATTTAGCGTCTAGAATGATACTGGTAAATCGTCCTGCCATGCCTGCCTCAGTAATCAGGCCACGGGAAAGCCCAAAGGTTCCCAGTCCACAGATATAGGCCACATGGCGCTCAGACCAGGCGCTGTTCACATGAAAATTATCCCCATCCCCTCCTGTGTATTCTAGCAACTGCCGTTTAAACCTGCTGTCAATCCAGGGGACACAGGATTGGAGGCCCTCATCTTTCATCGTCTGTTGTAGACCATTTGCAAAGACTCTGATAAAATCCTGACCTTCGATCCGCCCGTAAAGCCAGGGCAGGGAAGGCCATAAAAGATTCTCCCTGTTGGAGGTTCGGACTTCTTCTGAAAATGGGAGGAAGAAAGACACAACCGTTTGTGCCTCCGGGAGCCATTCCCGAGGTGACATAAACATCGGACCGATAATCTTTTCATCTTTGTATTTCCGGAACAAGTCATCCTCTGCACTAGCGAAACCAATAAGGGGACTGTCAAAAAGCAAGGTGGGTCCACTGCCGGGAATATCCACCCGGTTGCCAGGGCAGTCTTCAAACACTTTCCGGGTTTTCTCTATAAATATATTTTTTGTCAGCATAATATATCTCCATTATTCATCCTGTTTGACACAGGAAAGCTGGGTTAATTGCTGGCTTGTTGCACCCTTTTGGATATAGCTTGTATTTTCATCTGTTCGACGGTGCTCAGTAAGCTCTGCTTATTATCTAAGAGTCTCATCAACATTTAGCAAAAATATTCCTGATACAATCTTCTGGATAATCGACAAAAGTCCCTTCTTTTATCATTCTAAGAATCTCCCGGCAAGAGGCCCATCTGATTTCATCTATCTCACTGGTCTGCCATTTCAACTGGTCCAGGCTCCCTTCATATTTGAGATAGTAAATATCATCTAAAACCTGATGAAAAGGCTCTGTGAATAGATATGTGAACCCATCAGAATCTGCAAAGCCAAGTTCTTCCCTGACCTCTCTTTTCACTGCTTCAAGACTTATCTCTCCGGCACGGGCATGACCCCCTGCCGACAGATCCCAAAGACCGGCATACTGCCTTTTACTTTGGGACCTCTTCTGAATCAGCATCTTACCCTCAGGATTCATGATACAGGCATGAACAACCAGGATATACTCCCCCTTCATGAGACTCTCTCCTCTTCTCCTGATTCTGCCTGTATTTCTTTGGTTTGCGTCATAGATATCTACATATTCCAAATTTTTTCTCCCTGCCACTTCTCTTATCAAATACCAAGGCGCCTGGTCACACCACTTGCCGAAAATACTGCTGCTAAAACTTTCTTTGCCATCTCATTATCCCAAATCATTTTTATCCCATTAAGATCTTTTGTAAAACGCCTGACTCTCTTTACAAAAATACCTGGCTCTCTTTACAAAAATGCCCGGCTCTCTTTAAAAAATGCCCGGCTCTCTTTACAGAAGCTTTAACAGGCAGCTGTTTGTGATCTCAAAAATGGACTGAAATACAAAATCCACATCTGCCTTCTCCATGGCTTCCCTCTGCTTATCGGTGACGGCTGTGTAAGGATAGATTCCGAACATAAAGGGGAAGAAAATATAGATAAAATTTTGAATATCCCCCGCAGATTTTTCAGGACAGAACTTCGTGAGAATCCTGGTCATATTCTTCATGGCCTCCCCATAGGCAAGCTTAAAAGCCCTCAAAAGCTCCGGGCGGCTGTTGGCTTCCATATCATAATTATTCATGGAAAGAAGCTTCAGGAGCTGGTCCCTGTTTGCTATGGACCCTGCAATCTCAACCGCCAGCTCTTCCTTGCCAAGGTCCTCATGTCCATTGAGGATAAGCTGAAGGTCTTCATTCCACCTGTCATACTCCCTTTGGTAAAGGGCCAGGAATATCTCTTCCTTTGTCTGGAAATAATTATAGATTGATGTCCTGGTAAAGGATGTCACCTTGCCGATCTCTTTCAGGGTGATATCCTTAAAGCTCATGGTCTGGTATAACTGCTCACAGGCATTGATGATTTCTTCTTTCCTTGCGGCGGTCAATTCCGGTGAACCTTTAGG
>CAMOZD010000007.1 GCA_946630645.1 uncultured Lachnospiraceae bacterium | reverse complement strand
CACCTTCCATATCTGCTGGGCAGCCCAGGCCGGACTCTACTATCATTACGGGATCCACAAGCAGGACCTGCCGGAGAAGATGTTCGGCGTCTTTGACCACAGGACCATCCATAAGAAGACTCCCCTGGTCAGGGGCTTTGACGATGTTTTCAAGGCACCCCATTCCAGGCATACAGGGATTATCCGGGAGGAAGTGGAGGCCGATCCCAGGCTGACCATTCTGGCCGATTCCGACGTGGCAGGACCCTTTATTATTATCGCCAGGGGCGGCCGTCATATCTTTGTCATGGGCCATCCGGAGTATGATGTGGTGACCCTGGACGGAGAGTATCAGAGAGATTTAAAGAAGGGCATGGATAATGTTCCCTTCCCCCACGGCTACTATAAGAATGATGACCCGGCCCAGGGCCCGGTCAAGTCATGGCGCTGCCATGCCAACACCCTCTATTCCAACTGGCTCAATTATTACGTATACCAGATGACACCTTATATTCTTGAAGATATCGAGAAGATGGAATAGGGACGTAAACAGGACCTGCAGCAGGCTTGAAAGTGCCTGGATATAAGGACCAGGGAGGTTTTTATGGCAAAAAAAGTAGGAGTGTTAATCAAGGAAGCTAGAACAGGAGCGGGACTGACCCAGGAACAGCTGGCCAAAAAGGTCAAGGGGCTGACGGCGTCAGATATCAGTAAGGCAGAGCGGGGCGAGAAGGACCTGACCAGGGACCAGCTCAAGCTGATTGCCAAGGCAACAGGTGTCACCCAGGTCTCCCTTTTGAATGCGGCAAAGGGGTCTAAGACAGGCTCATCTTCATCATCAAGCTCTTCATCCTCCTCAACCGGCAAAAGCTCCATGAAGCTGACGGCAGCGGAGAAGAAGCTGGTAGAGCTTTACCGGGATGCCGACGCAGATACGAAAAAGGCAGTCATGAAGCTTTTAAAGGGAGACCAGAGCCAGGGAGAAGATGTCCTGAATACCCTTCTGGGTAATGCGGTAGAGATGTTTCTTAACCAGAAAAAATAGGCAGAGATAATACAGATAAAAAGAGAAAAAGGCTCCGGGAGGAGACCGGATTGCAGAGGCTGTCGCTAAAGCGGCAGCCTCTTTGGCATAAAAAAGGCAGGAAGGTAAAAAGGCAGGAAGCCTTATGGTCTGTGTCAGATCAGACCCTTGGCTTCCTGCCTTTCATTTTAAAAATAGATTTCCCTTAAAGATTTTTCCCTTTAGCAGGGCAACTTGCTTTTTAAGCTGGCCCCTGCCGGAAAGGAAGAAGGGCTCAGCCCTCGTAGATATTGATATAGGCTTCCACAACCTCGGCCAGCTTCTCATAGGAGAGGCTGGAGGTGTTGAGGCAGAAGTCATAGTTGGATAAATCCTGCCAGTCCCGGCCGGTGTGGTAGCGGTAGTATTCTGCCCGGTACTTATCGGTCTTCTGGATCATGTTGATGATATCCTTGTCCGTGCCTCCGTTCTGCCGGCGGACACGGTCTATACAGTTCTGCCTGGAGGCATAGAAATATAGCCTGATCACATTGGGCTGGTCTTTGAGGATGAAATCGGCACAGCGGCCGATGATGATACAGGGACCTTCCTCAGCCACCTTGCGGATGATTTCAGCCTGGATATTGAAAATGTTGTCAGCGGAGGTGTACTTGTCGCTGCTGGGCGGCAGTACCTGGCCACTGTAGACATTTTCCGATTTGCCGAAAATACCGGCAGTCTTACTTTTCACTTTTTCATCCAGCCGTCCGAAAAGAGATTCATGGATACCGCTTTCCTCGGAGGCCATACGAATCAGGTCATAGTCATAGTATTTCATATTTAACCGCTCGGCCAGCAGCTTGCCCAGGGTCCGGCCGCCGCTGCCGTAGCTTCTTGCTATAGTGATAACTTTATGATCCATTACTGTCACCTACTCTCCAAGATAAGCCTTGCGGATCTGCTCATTGGACATGAGGTCTTTGGCGTCTCCGCTCAGGGCAATCGTTCCGGTTTCAAGGACATATGCCCGGTCTGCGATGGAAAGAGCCTTTTTCGCATTCTGCTCTACAAGAAGAACTGTGGTTCCCTTGGAAGAAATCTCCTCGATGATGTGGAAGATCTCCTCAACAAAGATGGGAGACAGGCCCATGGAAGGCTCATCCATAAGGATGATGCGGGGGTTGGACATGAGGGCCCGGCCCATGGCAAGCATCTGCTGCTCACCGCCGCTCAGGGTTCCGGCTGACTGGTTCTTTCGCTCTTCCAGCCGGGGAAAGCTCTTGTAAACCATCTCCAGGTTCCTGGCAATCTCATCTTTATCCTTCCGGGTGTAAGCACCCATCTTCAGATTCTCGTATACAGTCAGGTTGGCGAAGACTCTCCGGCCTTCGGGCACATGGGCCATGCCCATGGTGACGATCTTGTGACCCGGAATCCGGGTGATGTCCTGACCTTCAAAAATTACATGTCCGGCCTTGGCACTGAGCATACCGGTGATGGTCTGGAGGGTGGTCGTCTTGCCGGCGCCGTTGGCACCGATCAGGGCGATGACTTCTCCCTCGTTGACCTCAAAGGAAATGCCCTTGATGGCCTGGATCATACCGTAAAATACCTGCAGATCTTTAACTTCAAGCATAGCCATATCAGGTCACCTCCTACTCACCAAGATAAGCCTTGATTACTTCCGGATTCTTAAGCACGGTCTTTGTGTCACCCTGGGCCAGAACCTGGCCGAAGTTTAAGACGGTCAGGTCTTCACAGATTCCGGCGACAAGACGCATATCATGCTCGATCAGAAGAATCGTCATGTCAAAGTTGTCACGGACAAAACGGATAGTATCCATCAGCTCCTGGGTCTCGTTGGGGTTCATGCCCGCTGCCGGCTCGTCGAGGAGGAGCAGCTTGGGATTGGTGGCAAGAGCCCGGGCGATCTCCAGCTTACGCTGCTGGCCGTAGGGAAGGTTGGAGGCCAGGTAATCCGCCTTGTCCTCCAGCTCAAATACTTTGAGCAGGTCGATGGCCTTTTCATTCATGGCCTTCTCCATGCTGTGGTACTTGGGCAGGCGGAGAATGCCGGTTAAAGTGGAATATTCATACTGGTTGTGAAGACCAATCTTGACATTGTCCATCACGGTCTGCTGGCCGAAAAGACGGATATTCTGGAAAGTCCTGGCTATGCCGGCCTGGTTGATTTCGATGGTCTTCTTTCCCACCAGGTCCTGACCGTCAAGGCGGATGATTCCCTCGTCGGGCCGGTAAACACCGGTGAGCATGTTAAATACTGTGGTTTTTCCCGCTCCATTGGGGCCGATCAGTCCGTAGAGCTGGTTCTTTTCGATGTTCAGGGAAAAGTTGTCAACGGCCCGCAGGCCTCCAAAGGAGATGCTTAAATTACTTACTTCCAGTAAAGCCATATTATGCAGCCTCCTTTTCTTTTTTCTTGAATACATCGGCGATAAATTTCTTCCGGAACTCAATCAGCTTGGGTGACCAGTTGAATAACATCATGGCAATCAGGACGATGGCATAAATCAGCATACGGTAGTCGGCCAGGCCCCGGAGAATCTCCGGGAGCATGGTCAGAAGAACTGCGGCGATTACAGAACCGCGGAAGCTTCCCATACCACCGAGAACGACAAATACCAGAATCATGATGGACATATTGTAGCCGAAGTTGGCCGGCTGGGCTGTCAGCGTAGACAGGTTATGAGCATAGAGAACGCCGCCGATGCCGGCGATGGCAGCCGAGATGGTAAAGGCCAGCAGCTTGTATTTGGTGATGGGGATTCCCACGGATTCCGCTGCGATCCGGTTGTCACGGATGGCCATGATGGCGCGGCCGCTGCGGGAATTAACAAGCTGGAAGCATACAAAAAGGCTGATCAGCAGCAGGATTACACCAATGGTAAAAGTGGACTGATGGGGTGTTCTCATGATACCTTTGGCACCATTGACGAGGACTTCACCATCTTCCCCCAGTCCCAGGGAAGTTTCATCCTTCATACCGAAATGAAAACCTGCGGAATCTCTTCCAATGTAGAGAACATTGATGACATTTTTTATAATCTCACCGAAGGCCAGGGTTACGATGGCCAGGTAGTCGCCCCGCAGACGGAGAACCGGGATACCGATCAGATAGCCGAAAAGGGCAGCGGTGAGAGTACCTACCAGAAGGGCCAGGAAGAAACGGACATTTTCATTGAGACCCGTGGTCATGGTACATTTGGTGAAGAAAGCAGAGGAAAAGGCGCCGACACACATAAAGCCGGCGTGCCCCAGACTCAGCTCTCCCAGGTAACCAACGCAGAGATTGAGGGCTACTGCCACGATGGAGTAGGTACAAAGGGGGACAAGAAGTCCCTGCATCAGGTTGGAGATCATTCCCAGGGACAACATAACCTGGACGATGATAAAGACACCGATGACAAGTCCGTAGGTAATCAGCTGGCCTCTCACTTCTTTTTTCATATTCTTAATACCAGTTTTCATACCATACCACCTACACTTTCTCCTGGATTGGTTTTCCGAGGAGGCCGGTCGGCTTGATCAGGAGAACCAGGATCAGGACTGCAAATACGATGGCATCAGAAAGCTGGGATGAGATGTAGGCACGGCCCAGGATTTCGATGATTCCCAGGACAAGGCCGCCTACAAAGGCTCCCGGAATAGATCCGATTCCGCCGAATACTGCCGCGGTAAAGGCCTTGATACCCGGCATGGCTCCCGTGTAAGGAGACAGGGTCGGGTAGGCGGAACAGAGCAGAATACCGGCTATGGCCGCCAGACCGGAGCCGATGGCAAAGGTCAGGGAGATGGTTCCGTTAACGTTGACACCCATGAGCTGGGCTGCGTCTCTGTCTTCTGAGACAGCCAGCATGGCCTGGCCTGCCCTGGTCTTGCGGATGAAAAGCATAAGGGCAATCATGATGACGATACAGCTTAAAACAGTGACGATGGTAACTGCAGAGATCGTCAGTTTTCCGCCGGCCAGATGGAGAGGCGGCATGTTGACTACGGATGTGAAGGACTTGGTATCTGCGCCAAAGATAAGGAGAGCCAGGTTCTGGAGAAAGTAGCTGACACCGATGGCTGTGATCAGTACAGCCAGGGAATTGGCACCTCTCAGTGGCTTGTAGGCAATCTTTTCTATGACGACGCCCAGACAGGTACAGATTAATATGGCAGCAAGAATGCTGATTCCGGGATGGACACCGTACTGGCTCATGAGTGTAAATACAACATAGCATCCAATCATGATAACGTCACCATGGGCGAAGTTCAGCATCTTTGCAATACCGTACACCATCGTATAGCCCAGAGCGATGATGGCGTAGACACTGCCCAGACTCAGTCCATTAATTAAATAGGACAAGAAACTCATACAATAAACCTCTCTTTGTTAAAACAAGTAGTGATCCGGGAATCTGAAATCTTTTTGACATAAAAAGAAATGGTCTCTCAAAGAAAACAGCTTCCTTTATAATAAATGTGAGTAACGATCTTCAGGATAATGGTAAAAAAACGGGGGAGTATCTTAAATGATAGCCCCCCGTTGGACCCTTAGATAAGGATATCACAGATTAATTCACAAGCTGGGCATGAACTACTCCATGCTCACATATTTGCCGCCCTGGATGATAACAGCCTTGGGCTGCTTGTTAACTTCACCGGTAGCTTCCCACTTAAGACCTTCGTCTCCGCCGGTAAGACCCTTGATGTTAATCTCAACCATGGCCGCCTTCATGGCGTCACTGATTTCGCTGTAGGTCATCTCAGGTGTAATCTCTGCCTTCTCGGCTGCTGCCTTGATGGCATATACTGCATCGTAAGCGTCTGCTGCGAACTGGTTGGGGATCTCCTTGTAAGCTTCCTGATACTTAGTAACAAAGCTCTTAACAGCCTCGTCCTCAGAGTCAGCAGCGAAAGGAGTCAGCAGCATAACACCCTCTGCCAGAGAGGTATCAAAATTCTCAACAGTCAGGATTCCGTCCATACCGTCTACGCCGAAGAACTTGGGAGCATAGCCCATGTCATTTGCCTGCTTGAGGATGATGGATGCTTCCGTATAGTAGATGGGCAGGAAGACCAGATCAGCGCCTGCATCCTGTGCCTGCTTAAGCTGGGTCTGGAAGTCTGTCTTGGAATCTGCTGTGAAAGCAGCTTCGGAAACGACCTCAAGGTTAAGAGATTTTGCTGTTTCAACGAACTTAGCCCTGATTCCGTCAGAGTATACGTCGGAACTGTCGTAGATGATGCCGACCTTGGTAGCCAGCTTGTTTTCGGAGATGTACTCTGCGGACTTGCTTCCCTGGTTAGGATCGGTGAAGCATACCTGGAATACATTGTCACCCATCAGGACATCCGGTGAGGAAGCAGATGGTGTGATTGTGAACATGTTATCCTGGACTGTCTTATCAGCAACCGCAAGACAGGGAGCTGTGGTAACGGTACCAACCAGCATATCCATGCCCCAGTCTTTCAGTGTATTATAGGCATTGACAGATTTCTCAGCGTCATGGACATCATCCTGGAAATCATATTCAATCTGATATCCATTGAGGCCGCCAGCTTCATTGATCTCATCGACAGCAATCTGGGTGCCGTACTTAACAGCATTACCATAGATTGCAGCTGCGCCCGTGGCTGGTCCGATACCGCCGATGCGGAATGTATCAGAAGATCCACCCTTATCACCTGAGCCTCCGCCGCAGGCAGTCAGGCATCCGACTGCAAGGACAAGTGCCAGTGCCATACTTAATAGTTTTTTCATACTCTAGTTACCTCCCTTAATTCTTATAACATCAGTTAACAGTGATCCCGTTCCGGGGGACATCCCGTGAAGACTTCCCATATTCTGTTTGAAGAGAGTCTTTTCTGTCGGATCCTTCTCCTTCCGGAAACTATAATATATGAAAAAATTTTACCGCAATAACACAAATTTATCAATAATTATTCGAGAAATTTGTGGAATATTTAGGGAATAAATTGATGAATGGAGGCTTTAAAAATTCATTTCAGCCTATATTTATCCACTGATTGCTTCTGAAAGTGCCGTCAGTGTCAGTTTGTTCTTTCATAACTGAACGGAAAATACTCTTTTTGGCATCTGCAGATGCAGGTATTTTGTCCGGTCCTTCCGACAATGGTTTCCGGCCTGGCCTGTCATCAGGGGAAGACCTGCGGCTTGACTCAGGAACGTATGTTCCGTATAATAATGGTGATTAATTCTAAAAAGATATCTGCAGGGATGGTGTTATTATGAGTCAGTCAGAAGGGGAGAAAAAAGAGAAAAGGTCTACTTATCAGATGATGATTGAGGGGAATATCCCCCAGGTCATCGTCATGCTGTCTATTCCCGCCATTCTGAGTATGCTGGTGACCAATGTCTATAATATGGTGGACACGGCCTTTGTCGGCCGGCTGGGCACCAGTGCCAGCGGGGCCGTGGGGATCGTTTTCGGCTTTATGGCCATCATCCAGGCCTTTGGCTTTATGTTCGGCCACGGGTCCGGCAATATGATGGCCAGGTCCTTAGGAGCCAGGAATGTGGAGGAGGCTTCGAGAATTGCCTCCACCGGCTTTTGCTGTTCCCTGCTTTCCGGGCTTGCCATTGAGATCGTTGGCTTCCTGACCCTGGACCGTCTGGTATTCTGGCTGGGAAGCACACCAACCATAGCCCCCTATGCCAAAATATATATTTCCTATATCCTGGCAGCGGCCCCCTTTATGACAGCCAGCCTGTCCTTAAATAACATGCTCCGCTATGAGGGCAGGGCCGGCCTGGGTATGATCGGCCTTATGACGGGGGCTTTCCTTAATATGGCCGGAGACCCTCTTTTTATGTTCGGCCTGGATATGGGTATAGCCGGGGCCGGTCTTTCCACGGCTTTAAGCCAGACTATAAGTTTTGCCATCCTCCTGTCCATGTTTCTAAGAGGAAAGACCGAGAGCCGGATCTCCTGGTCTTACTGCAGGCTGACAGACGGCCGGCTGGTCTGGGATATCATGGGGACCGGTATGCCCAGTATGCTGCGGCAGGGGCTCAACAGCTGTTCCACAGTTCTCCTGAATTCCTACTCTTCCGTCTACGGGGACGCGGCAGTGGCGGCTATGAGTATTGTGTCCCGGATCGTCTTTTTTGTATTCTCCATCTCCCTGGGTATGGGTCAGGGCTTCCAGCCGGTGTCCGGCTTTAATTACGGGGCGAAAAAGTACAAAAGACTGCGGCAGGCCTACCGTTTTACCATCATGGTATCAGAGGCTATCATCACCGTGGGTGTTGCTCTGCTTTTAATCTTTTCCCCACACCTGATCGGCCTCTTCCGGGACGATCCGGAAGTAATCGCCGTGGGAACCAGGGCCCTGCAGCTGCAGGGACTGGCCTTGCTGGCCCTGCCGCCCTGCATGGCCTCAGAGATGCTCTACCAGAGTACCGGCAACAAAAAGGGAGCCTGGATCCTGTCCTCTTTGAGAAGCGGCCTGTTCTTTATTCCTCTTTTGATTATTCTGGCCAATATACGGGGCCTGGCCGGCATCCAGGAGGCCCAGCCTCTTTCCACTTTACTGGCCTTCATTCCCTCTGTTCTCATGGGCAGGAGCTTTTTTGCCAGGTTGCCTGAGGCGGATGAAGACAGTCAGCAGACATAGCTTTTTCTCACATTTTATCATTGGGCTGCCCAACAGCCAAAAGCGCCGGCCATCCTGCAGAAGATGGCCGGTTTCTATTTTAATTTGCAGAAAATAAGCTTTAATATGCCAAGTGGTCCCATGCCATTAATGGTATCATTAACTTGAGTTATTATGAACAGATTCCGGTAGAAAGAATCTGTCAAAGACAAGAAGAATATTATTGCGGGGGCAAGATTATTATGAAAGAAGTAAATGAATTAAGAGATATGTCAACTCTCGATATCTGCAGAGTATTTTATGAATGCTGCGGAGCAGATATGATCCATAATTGTTTTCCGGAATATGAAAAGAGGATTGCGGTAGGTCTTGTGGGAGAGGGCTCTGAGTGCTTTGGTTTTGATGATCCCATATCCAGGGACCATGATTTCGGCCTGGGCTTTTGCATGTGGCTCAACAAGGAGGATTACGCCGCCATAGGAGACCAGCTGCAGAAGGCCTACCATCAGCTGATGATGAGGGAGGGCGTCCGCCTGGCAACAAGGATCTGGGGACCGTCCGCCTCCATTTATAATCCCAGGATTGACCAGAGGAGGGGCGTTATGGAGATTGCCTCCTTCTACGGAGGTATCCTCAAGCTGCGGCCGGACCTGGACCTGATTCTTGGCAAGCACTACTGGCTTTATGCGGAGGAGCGCTGGATTGCCACGGCCGTAAACGGGGCTGTCTTCCGGGACGATGAAGGAACATTTTCCAGGGTGAGGGAGGATATCCTCAACTATTATCCCCAGAAGATCTTTCTCTACAAACTGGCGGAGCAGCTGCATCTTTTCTCCCACGGAGGACAGAGCAACTATCCCAGGATGATGGCAAGGAAGGACATTGTCACATCGGCCCTCTGTATCCAGCAGACCGTCAACAGTGCCATGACTATAGCCTACATGTTAAACCGTCGTTACACTCCTTATTATAAGTGGATGAGAAAGGGCCTGGAGCAGCTTCCTGTCCTCAGCAATATGGTTCCGCTTCTTGAGAAGCTGGTATCCCTGCCTGTCCAGTCTGAAGTATGGGAAGGCAGGACCTACAGTGCCACCCAGGTGAACATGGATGACCAGGTGATCCAGACCGTGGAAGAGATTGCAGGGCTGATCGTGGTGGAACTGAATCGCCAGGGCTTTATAACAGGAAGAGAGCGCTTCCTGGAGAGCTATGTGCCGGTAATCGCAGAGAAGGCCAGTAAATTATAGAGTGTCCTGGGCCCGCGGTCTGTGAAAGACTGACAGAGGATAAGAAGTGATTTGCCGGAATAAGGAGAGTATCGGCAGAGGACAAGAAAATAATTTGCCGGAATCCTGGAGAGCACCGGCAGAGAATAAGATATGATTTGCCGGGATATGGAGAGCACCGGCAGCTGATTAAATGATATGGGGAGGAGTTACCATGACAGTACAGGAGAAGCTGCAGTATCTGGACAGCCTCTATGAACAGAATAAGATTACAGAAGCAGAGGAGTTTCTGCTGGCCCAGACCGCTGATGATAATTTTGAGAATTCACTTCAGGTGAAGATATCCCTCAACAATGAGCTGATGGGGATCTACAGGAATAAAGGGAATAAGGAAAAGTGCATGGAGAGGGTGGAAAAACAGAAGGCCTGGATGGAACAGGCAGCGGATACCCTGGACCCGGCATCCCTGGCAACCCTTTACCTGAATATTGCCAATGCCTACCAGGCCTTTGGCATGCTGACGGAGTCTTACGATATCTTAAATGAAGTGGAACTTATGTATAATAAGATCCTTGAGAAAAATGATTTCCGTCTGGCCAGCCTCTACAATAATAAGGCGGTTCTCCTGATTAAAATGAAGGATTTAGACCAGGCTGAGGTTTATTTCAAGATGGCTCTGGCTATCCTGAAACAGCTGAGAGAGGCTGAGGATGAGATTGCGGTCACCTACCAGAACCTGTCCCATATCTACAGCACAAAAGGCAAGTACGGACTGGCCCTGGATATGGCTCATAAGGGGGCAGACCTGTTAAAGCAGATCGGCGCCGAGGTGTCCTACCACTATGGGGCCATCTGTAATTCCATCGCCGTCATCTACCATACCATGGGCGACTATGCAAAGGCTGCAAAGTATTTCGACAAAGCGGCGGATATTATCCTCAAAGTCTACGGTGACTGTAAGCTTTATCAGGGGATCAGGGAAAGCGCTGCTTTGGCCCGGTCCCAGATTAAATAGGCCTGGTTAAATAGGACCGGCAAAAAGTGGATGATCACTGGATTGTATGAATAAAAAGATTAAGGGGAATGTCCTTTGATGAGCATCATGGGACATTCCCCTTCTGTACTATGTTTATTTTGTACTGTGTTTAAATGACCAGGTTTTCTTTAACTGACTGTGCTTCCGTTTTTTTTTTCGGTAACCTTACATCTCCGGGCAACTTATAATTCCGGCAAAAAGATGATATTGGGCTTACCGGTGACACTGTTAGTCATAATCTGGGTGTTTACACCGAAGAGATTGAAAATCTTTTCCGGAACAAACATTTCCTCCGGGGTTCCCACATCAATCAGATGGCCCTTCTTCATGAAGACGATCCTGTCACAGTAGCAGGCGGCCACGTTCAGGTCGTGGATGGAGGAGAAGACTGTCAGGTTCTGACGTTTGAGAATATTCATGATCTGGTACTGGTAGCCGATGTCCAGGTGGTTGGTCGGCTCATCCAGGATGATGAGGGGAGCCTGCTGGACCAGGGCCCTGGCCACCAGAGTCCTCTGTTTTTCGCCGCCGGACAGGGACAGGAAGCTTCTTTGTTCATAGCCTTCCAGACCCACTTCCTTAATGGCGTCCATCACGATCTTTTTCTCTTTCCTCTTGTCGTTATTAAACATTTTCTGGTGGGAGAACCGGCCCAGCATGACCATATCATATACGACCATGTCGAACTCCACATTGTTCTCCTGCTGCATGACTGACATCTCATGGGCTGTGTCTTTGGAAGACAGCTCCGCCACGTTTTTTCCGTCAATGTAAACGGCACCAGAGTCTGGCTTATAGACTTTGTAGATGTTTTTCAGCAGGGTGGACTTACCACAGCCGTTTGGGCCGAGAAGTCCCACAAACATACCTTCTTCAATTCCAAGGCTCACCCCGTCAACAATCAGTTTGGAGTCTATGGAATAAGTAATATCTTTTACTTCCAGCTTCATGATCAACCTCCAAACTTCCCGTGGGATCTACGGATGAGATACAGGAAAAACGGTGCGCCGAAGAAGGCGGATACCACACCGATGGGCAGTTCTTCCGGTGCCACGATAACACGGGATATGATGTCCGCCACCACCAGGAAGGTTCCTCCGACCAGTACCGAGGCAGGGATCAGCCGGCTGTGTTTGGTGCCGACGATGGACCTGGTGATGTGGGGGATGGTCAGACCGACAAAGCCGATGGTTCCGCTGACGGAAACGATGACACCGGTGAGCAGGGTGGCCACGGCGATGATGATCA
>CAMOZD010000006.1 GCA_946630645.1 uncultured Lachnospiraceae bacterium | reverse complement strand
TACCAATGGAAAGGGGTCTGTGTGTGCCTACCTGGAGGCGGTTTTGCGCAGGAAGGGTTACCGGACGGGCCTCTTTACTTCTCCCCATCTGGTGACTATGAGAGAGCGGTTCCGGATTAATTTCTCCATGTGTAGTGAAGAGCAGCTGATCAAGGCCTGGAAGGAGGTCAGGAGGCTGATGGAGGAAGCCATGGAAGCAGGACTGGCTCCCCTGACCTTTTTTGAGATCATGTTTCTCATGGCTGTGGTCATATTCCGGGAGCAGAGGCCCGACTACTGTATTATGGAGACGGGGCTGGGAGGCAGGCTGGATGCCACCAATGTCTGCAGTCCCCTGCTTTGTGTTATCACATCAATCAGTCTGGACCACACTGAGGTCCTGGGGGATACGGTGGAGGAGATTGCCGCCGAGAAGGCAGGTATCATCAAGCCGGGTGTACCTGTTGTATTCATTGATGAAAAGAATGGTGCCGGACCGGTAATCAGAAGGCAGGCTGAGAGCCTTTCTGCTCCCTGCTTCTCCCTGTCCGGGGACGATCTGATTATCTGTGAAAAAACTGAGAATAAGATTGATTTTTTGATTAATAGTCGCTATTATAAATCTAACAGAATCAGGCTGGATAGCTGGGTGGATTACCAGGTATCCAACGCCGGTCTGGCAGCTTTGGCCCTGCATGTTCTTTTCCCTGACCTGGAGGAAGATGTTCTGACTGAGGGTTTGTCTTCCATGCACTGGGAGGGAAGAATGGAGGAGCTTTTGCCCCGTTTTTTCGTAGATGGGGCCCATAATCCGGGAGCTGTCAGCAGAATCTGTAAGATGCTGAAGGACTCTGACCGTCCCTGGCTGCTGCTGTTTGCGGTATGCAGTGACAAGTCCTACAGCCAGATGATAGGAATGCTTGCGGACATACCTTTCAGAAAGATATATGTTACTGCCATATCAAGTTACAGGGCAGCGGAAGCTGCACTGATAGAAAGGGAATTCCGCCGCTGCAGCCCTGGGTCCGTGTGCGCCTATAATACGGTTTCTGAAGCCCTGGAAGCCATGCTTCAGGAACGGAGTGATGAAGAATACTGCCTGTGTCTGGGATCTCTGTACCTCGTCGGTGAGATCCGGCAGATACTGGAGAGCGATATAGTAGGAAAGTGAGGCTAGTTATGTTTGATTTCAATCAGGAGTTGAAAAAGTTTAAACCAGCTGTAAGTGTTGACGCCACAGATGACGCTTTATTTGAAGATGATCTGAAGGATATTACAGATATCGTGAATGAGATGGTGGAGGAGCTCAAGGATAAGCCGGGTAACAAGAACAAGTAGTCCGGACATTCGCTCTTACAGTTAGGAGGAAGATAATGAAGTGTTTAAAATGTGGCCAGAAAGTCAGGGTACCGGGTTCATGCCCGTCCTGCGGCTTTAACAATAAGCATATTGATAAGGCTTTAAACACAGCGAACTACTTCTATAATGCAGGTCTTGAGAAGGCGCAGCTCTTTGATTTAAGCGGTGCCAGGGAGCTGCTGAAGAAGGCGCTGTACTTTAATAAAAGACATATAGAGGCCCGCAACCTCCTTGGTCTCGTCTACTATGAGACCGGCGAGGGCGGCAGAGCCTATCAAGAGTGGCTGATAAGCGCAAAGCTGGACCCGTCCGAGACCAATCCGGCTGTGACTTATGTGAAGAGGATGAAAGAGCATCCCGCCGTATTTGAATCTATCAACGAGACTGCTAAAAAGTATAACCAGGCTCTCTCTTACGCCAAGCAGGGCAGCGACGATCTGGCCTTGATCCAGATTAAAAAGGTACTGTCCCTCACGCCTAAGTTTGTCAATGGTCATTTGCTCCTGGCCCTCCTTCATATGCGGGCAGGAGATAATAAGGCAGCAGAGCTTGACCTCAATAATGTGCTCTCTGTGGACAGGTATAACACGAGAGCCAGGAGATACCTCAGGCAGATTGGGGGCAACGCGGAAAAAGAGATTGAAAGTGTTGCCACAGTGATCCAGAAACCGGACAGTGATAATCTGAAGAATGTCCGGCCGGTGGACCATTATGAGGATCCCAACAAAGAGACCTGGAAGCAATTTGTCTACATGCTGATCGGTCTGGCCATCGGTGTGATCGTTATGTTTGTCCTGGTAATCCCCAGCGTACGTGCCGGGGCCAGTGTTGATTATAACAGTCTGAAGACAGAATACAACGAGACTGTTGACCAGAAGGATTCTGAGATCAGTACACTCAAGCAGGATAAGAAGGCTCTCAAGGAGGAGAATTCCAGTCTTAAGAAGAGCCTGAAGGTCTATGAAGGCTCTGAGGGAGAGGACAGTATGTATGACTGTCTGATCAAGGCTAATGACGCTTACCAGAGCGGGGACTATATCAAGTGTGCAGATTATCTCTCAGAAGTTGATCCGGAGGCTCTGCCCTCTGACACGTCCAAGAATCTCTACAGTTCCATGGAGGATGCCTTTGACAAGGCAGCTTCCCAGCTCTATGAGAGTGGTATGGAGTACTCCAGGAATTACAAGTACGACAAGGCTCTTCAGGACCTTGAGGATTCCTACAAGTACAAGAAAGATTACAATACTCTTTATGAGCTTGCCATGTGCTACAAGCAGCTTAATAAAGGAGACGGTGGAAAGGCCTACTTCTATCTGATCATTAATGAATGTGAGGACAGAGAGCTGGTTGTGAAGTCAGCCAACTACGGTCTGGATCTGCAGGTTAAGGATGCCGAGGAGGCAGCCAAGACCGCAGAGAAGCCGGAGACAGAAGGCAGGGACAGTTCCAAAGAGTAGTCCGCTGAACAGCCGCAGAATTGAGTGGCAGGAAGAATCAGACCTTATAAAAGAATAAGACATATAATTATAGACAAATAAGTATAAAGAAAATCTGTCGTGGATGGCCACGGCAGATTTTTTTGGTCTTTCCTATGGCTGGTCCTGGTTGCCCTGGCCCCATTCCCTTTCATCCCTGCCGGGAAGGGAGTTCTGATAGTCTATGAAACGCTTGGTTTCTGAAGTGATAAACTTGGTCTTGTGAGTAACCAGGAGGGTGCGGATCTTAAAAGAATGACTGGCATCCACCAGAATAGGTATGAAAACGAATTCTGGAAATTGATAGAACTGGTAGATCTTTTTTGGGCTGATTCCGATAAACTGGTCCGAATAAAGGCAGGGTAGAAATTCGTTGATGGAGACAGCCCCGGCCACCTCATAGGGTATGCCCCGCTCCTGAAAGAGGGAGAAAAACAAACCCATCTGCTTTTCATAGGCCTTGGGGTAGAGCAGCTGCCGGCTACGCAGATCATGGAGGGAGAGGCTCTTGTTTTGGGCCAGAGGGTGATCCCTGCTTATGACAGCATAGAGGGGTTCCTCATCAATGATCTTATGGATTTTAAGATCCTCATGGACAGGAGCAATCATAAAAGCTACGTCGCCTTTGCCGGAGGCCAGCATATCCGGGATATCCTGATTGGCCGCTTCAGCGTAGATGACATTAAGCTCCGGATGAAGGCTCTGATAGTGTATAAACAGGTCTTTTGGCTGACTCAGGGCATAACTTTCATGGGCCAGGATCCGGATGGTGTGGTCCCCCTGGATCAGATGGACTGCATTCTGCAGACTGGAAAAGGCCTTGGAAACCCGCTCAAAATAATTGTAGAGGTAGATGGCCCGCTCTGTGGGAATCACACCCTTGGACTGCCTTACAAAAAGCGGAAAGCCCAGTTCATCCTCCAGGTTGGCGATAGACTTGCTCAGGCCCTGCTGGGAAATGAACATATTACGGCTGGCCTGGGTAATGTTCCGGTCTTCAAATAACTGGATGAAATATTGTATCTGCCGCAGGTCCATAGTGCTTATCCCTCCAATAAAATATACTTGGTCATAATCTGTTTTATATTATAATAATTATGACAGGAAAAAGCAAGAAAACAAGGGAAAACAAAAAAAGACCGCAGTCATAAAGACTGCGGTCTTAAATTTTTAACTCTCTACAATGAACTCTCGGATATTAGATAGCCGGGAAGATTGCATTGATAACGAAGGTCATGATGAAGATTGCACATCCAGGACCATCGATGTGGGAGTCTGTTCCGCTGTTGATTAAGCATCCCTCTGCCTCACAGATAAGACCAGCGATAGTACCAAAGATAACACCAACGATAAGAGCTGTCATAAGGTTACCTGTTGTAGCATAGGACTGTACAGTAGCCTCAGCAGCGATAATAACGATATGGTGACATCCATATGTCGGCTGACCGATCTCAGCAAATACAAGCATAACAGCTGCAGTACCGAAGATTAGTACATGATATAATCCGCCAAATGCAGCAACATCAACACCAGCAGCGATAGCGCCTGTGTAGATACCAGCTACTAATAAGGAATAAGCAACACTGATCAGGATGCAGTTTCCAAGAACACCACCGGAAGTGATAACCTTGTCGCCCGTTCTCAGCTTTCCACCAAAGATAAGACGGATAAGAACGCCGCCTACGAATACCCAGATTCCAGGAAGGTCAGTTACCAGTCTCGGGGAAACACCGCCGCCGAAGATGGGACCTGTGATGAACTGCTTTACAAGGAAACCGATAACACCAAAGCATCCACCAACTGCTAATGTTGTGGGATCGCCAAGGCCATAGAGAGATCTGGCAATATCAGCACCGTTCTCGATGAGGCCTTTCTTCTTAGCGTATGCTGCAGCAGCAACACCAGCTGTGAAGGAAATGTGCGGGCCAAAGAAGGGACCGAAAGCCATGTAGTTAACTAAAATGTCAACAGCACCTGCAGGAGCGCCAACCATACCGGCAACTGCGCCTAACAGGGAGAAAACACCAGTAAGAATAAATGCCGGAAGTCCGCCGATAGCAGCAGCGAATACTCCGCCGCCAAATGCAGCAAGTAAACAATAAATACTCATTCTATCTTCTCCTTTTCAAATATTTATTTTTTCAAAGTACAAGTTCAAGCTGGATCCAAACACTTGATTACAGTATTATTATAACCTCTGAAAGAATTTCGTAAAAACATCTCTTAGATGAATTTTCCACAACTAATAGTTGTTAAAATATTGGCTTTTGCTCAAATCAGGATAGTTTTTATCATTAAATTGCACAGAAAACAAAACATTTTCAGTAGATGTAAAATAATTATTTTTGACGTTTTTCTTCGAAAATCATGGACCTTTCAGGGATCTTATTGAAAAATCTTTCTAATTTCCAAAATAATGAAAGATTTTTGAAAGAAATCTTTTTGCAAATTTAAGCCCTGGCATTTATAATTAGAAAAAGACCCGGACAAATCCCTTATCAGTATTGGAACAGAGGATTATGGAAGAATATGAAAAAGAATTATAAGATGATCATTAGTTATGATGGTGGAAGATACTATGGCTGGGAACGGCAGCCTGGCAGGGACACCATACAGGGTAAGCTGGAGTATGTTCTGACGGAAATGTGTGGCCAGCAGACAGAAGTGCTGGGAGCCGGCCGTACAGACGGTGGAGTCCATGCCCTGGCCATGACGGCCAATGCATGGATGGAGACCGACAGGAGTCCTGAGGAGATTCTTACTTATATGAACCGTTACCTGCCCCAGGACATTTGCATAAAGGATGTAAGGATTGCCGCCGACCGCTTTCATGCCAGGTATAAGGCGGTAGGTAAGCTCTACCGCTATACCTGCTATGCCGGGACCGGCAAGCCTGTATTTGACAGAAAATATGTGAATGTCCTGGATTTTGAGCCAGATCTGGAGGCTATGAAGATGGCCGCCTCCTTTCTCACAGGCCAGCATGATTATAAGAGTTTCTGCGGCAATCCCAGAATGAAAAAGTCCACGGTCAGGATCGTGGACAGGATCGATATCCGAAGAAAAGGAAACTACATTTATCTGGAATACCATGGGACAGGTTTTCTCCAGTATATGGTCAGGATCATGACCGGTACCCTCCTTCAGGTGGGGCAGGGTCTTATACCCCCGGGCCGGGTTAAGGAGATTCTGGAGGCCAAAAGCCGGCCCCTGGCCGGGCCGACCGCACCGGCCCAGGGCCTGTGCCTGGTTGAGGTGGATTACTAGAATGTTTGGATTAGTTAGTGGAGCGCTAAAATAGAGTAAAAACAGTATAAGAATAGACTAGAAAAAAGGGAGACCCTTATCATTCGGGGTCTCCCTTCTACAGTATTTCAATAAAACTTGTCTGCATATAGCCGGGGCAGACCAATACAGGCCTCCTGCAGCTTTTAATTAGTAAAAGTTTCTTCCTGGAGGTTTTGCTGCTGGTCCAGAAGCTGCTGCTGTTGTTGTTCTTCCAGAAGCCGCTGCTGCTCCTCCATCTGTTTTTGCATCTGCTCCTGCTGTTTTTTCAGCTCTTCCTTCCGTTTCTGCTCTTCAACCCACTGCTTGGTGTGAAGGTTACAGATATAACCGTCAGGATCAAAGGTCAAGGTGTAGGGTGAATCTGCGGTCTTGCCGCTGGAATCATCCGGTCTGATCCTGTATACCCTGGAATAAAGCTGGCTTTCAGGACAGTATTTGCCGGCCACATGGTTAGTGGCGGAACACATGGTCAGCTTGACATGGGCGTCACAGGTTTCCTCCGGAACAGTTCCTGCCGCGAAGTATTCTTCTCTGGCCATGGATTTTTCCGGGTCATCCGTACAGACACCGCCGACGACTTTTTTGCCGGATTTGATACAGATGGTTTCTTTTTCAATGTCCTTACATTTATCAAAATCCTTTATTTCCTCTTTCTCCTCTTTAATAATCTTATCCATGATCTTTTTCCAGATCGTCTTATGATAATCCTTATTGTTGTCGAAAGATTTAAAATAGTCATAGCCTGTCCAGACTGAAGCAGTGTAATAGGGAGTGAAACCACAGAACCAGTAGTCGTAGTTGTTGGAGGTGGTTCCTGTTTTTCCCGCGGCAGCCATATCGGACTTGAGCTTGGCTTCCTCACCGGTACCATGGTCGATTACATCCTTCATGGCATCGCTCAAAAGCCAGGCAGTACTTTCCTTCATGACCCGGATAGGTGCCGGGTCATTGCTCAGCAGTACGTTACCGTTGGCATCGGTTACCTTGGTGTAAAGGATGGGCTTATTATAGTTTCCTTTATTGGCGATGGCGGCGTAGGCAGCTGTCAGTTCCATGTTAGTGACACCGTCGGTTATGCCTCCTAAGGCAAGAGCCTGCTGGATGTCAGATTCCTCTTTTCCGGTCTCACTGACCCTGTGCTCAACCAGGCTGGTAAAGCCAAGCTTGAGCAGGAAGTCATAGCCGATCTTGGGCGTCAGCTGGGTGATGGCCTTGACAGCGACAATATTGTTGGATTCAGCGATTGCATCCCGGACTGTGGTCAGACCCATGTGGACGTCTTTTTCAAAATTGTTGACCTTGGTGCCATTTTCATAATTGAAAGGTGCATCGTCAAATACGGTGGCCAGGGTCATCTCTCCTGAGTCGATACCAGGGGCGTAGGTAGACAGGATTTTAAAGGTAGATCCCGGCTGCCTTTTGACCGCTGTAGCCCGGTTGAGGGCCAGGTCATCGGCCTTCTTGCCCCTGCCTCCCACAAGAACCTTGACCTGGCCTGTGGCCTGGTCAATCAGGGTGAAGGAGAGCTGAGGCTCAAGAGAGTAGTGGATGGTTTCGGACACCAGGGTAAAATTCTTTCCAATCAGATAGTCACGGAACTGGTGGGCGGCCTTTTTCATTTTCTTTTTGGAACTGTAAAGGGTCTTGTAATCCTTTTTCCCGTCCTTCATGTTTCTGAAAAAGTCTCTGACATCTATCTCATTATAAGAGTAGGTGGTACCGTCCGGTCCGGTCATCTGTAGGTTGTATTCCAGGGAATACTCCGTTTCCACAGGGTAATTATCCTTGTCGTTGATAATCTTGTCTGCCAGAGCCTGGAGTCTGGTATCCTGGGTGGAGCTGATCCGGAGACCTCCCCGGTATACAGCATTGTAGGCCTGTTCCTGGGTATAACCTTTTTGCTCCTGGAGATCGTCAACGATAGTTGTGATCAGGGCATCCGTGAAGTAGGTGTAGACGGACTCGACTTTTTCCTTGTCAATATTTGTGTTGATTCTTGCGTAGACATCGTCAGCCAGAGCCGTCTGATAGTCTTCCTTGCTGATATATTTCAGCTCATACATCTTATCCAGAACCAGCTTGCGGCGCTCATTGTTGGCGCTGGCATAATCCACCGGGTTCAGGGAAGTGGGGTTCTTGGTGATACCTGCCAGGACAGCACACTCAGAAAGGGTGAGGTCCTCGACATTCTTGCCGAAATAATAAATGGAAGCCGCCTGAACACCTAGGCATCCCTTGCCCAGGTTGATGGTATTCAGATAGTCCGTCATGATCTCGTCTTTGGGCGTGTTCTTCTCCACCTGGACGGCCATGTAGATCTCCTGGATCTTACGATGGATCTTTGCCAGAAGAGTGGATTCACCACCGGTGTCAAAAACGTTATTTTTGATCAGCTGCTGGGTGATGGTGGAGGCTCCCTGGGAGGCAGTCCCCGACTGGAGATCTGTCCAGAGAGCCCTGATGATGCCCTTGAAATCGACACCACTGTGCTCGTAAAACCGCTCATCTTCAATGGAGACAAAAGCATATTTCAGATTATCAGGAATCCTGCTGCTGTCCACGATGATACGGTTGGAGGCATAGTCTGAGAGCTTTTGCAGCTCGGTGCCGCCGTTGTCGTAGATGATGGTGGCCGATGACACGGGTTTCAGGGTAAAATCCTTGGGGACGCTGGCAAAGATTCCGGCGATGGAACCGTAAAGCAGTCCGGAGCACCCGACGGCCGCCGTCAGTATGGTCAGCAGAAGAATCCGGAAAATCCACATGATGATGGAGCTTCCCCTCGTTCTTGTCTTAGAGTGGATCTCCTTTCTTTTTTCCTTTATGGAAGATTTATTATATAGCATGGTTATACCCCTCTGAAATGGGTAAAATGAGAAAAAATATTATCTGTTAGCGGGCAGGAACAATCTCGATCCAGTATCCGTCCGGATCATTGACAAAATAGACGCCCATGGAAGGATTCTCATAACAGATGCAGCCCATTTTCTGATGTCTGTCATGGAAATGATCCATCTCATCTGTTGCGAAAGCGAGATGGAATTCTTCGTCGCCAAGGTTATAGGGTTCCTTCTGGTCGCGTATCCAGGTAAGCTCAAGCTGAAAAGCTGTCCGGCCGTCGCCTAAATAGACCAGCTTGTAGCTGCCGTCGGCGGCATTCTTTTCGCGGACGATCTCAAGGCCGAATGCTTCCTTATAGAAAGCGATACTCTTCTCGAGATCCAGGACATTAAAATTGAAATGTACGAATTCTATCATTATTCTTCCTCCTGAATAACTATGGGGGAGTAATTAGTTGCGTGATTTTCACATGGCAGGGGCATCGAAAATCAGTTATGTTATTGTAGCATATAACATGTTTTTTTGCAATAAAATGCTTTACAAAAGGGGGAAAGATTATATAATAAAAATGGAGTATTATGTGAATTCTTTCATCCGGCCGGATGGGGGCGGATGAGGATCGGAAAGGAGAATGTATGAGTCACAAAACTGCGCAAAAAAGGAATCTGGCCTGCAGGCTGGCCCTTCTGGCCCTGCTGGTGGCCATGGCTGTATTTCCGGCCAGGGTCCATGCCGGGAAGAGCAAATCCTACACAATCTATGTCAACCGTAAAACTAATCTGGTAAATGTGGTGGACAAGCAGAAGAGGCTGGTCAAAACCATGTACTGTTCGACGGGAAAGAACTACAGCACCATCAGGGGCAGCTACCGGACCCAGAGCAAGATGAGATGGCACGCTCTCTACCATGGCCTTTACGGCCAGTACTGTACCAGGATCCATGGCCCCTACCTCTTTCATTCTGTCCCCTATACCAGGGTAAGGAAAAATGCCGTACAGACCAGGGAATTCAACAAGCTTGGCCGTCAGGCCTCCCATGGCTGTATCCGTCTTTCTGTGGCCGATGCCAAGTGGATCTACCAGAATTGTCCCTTGGGTACCAGGGTGGTAATCGGGGAGAAATATAAGCTGAAGGCTCCGGACCGGGCCAGGCTGACCATCTCCACCAAAAAGAAGACCGGGTGGGATCCTACAGACCCTGACAAGAGAAATCCTTACAAGGTACAAATCAGTTTAAAAGAAGCCTACAGGCAGGGAGTGGCCCTGGGAACAGACTTCAACCTTATCCAGGCCCTGGATTTCCGGTCTGTTTTCACCAGCTCAGACCAGCTGGCAGCCGGGGCAAGGACGGCAGGCACAGTAGACACTTCTGTTCCTGGCACCTACCCGGTTAAGGTTGCCGTGAGGGATCCGGCAACCAGGCTGATTACTATAAAGATATTTAAAATTGAGGTCCTGGCTCCCTAGCTTGATTCATTGACAAGACAGGGTCTTTCATGTACACTATAAATTTGAGAAGAATTACCTGGAATGGGCTGGAATAAGAAGCAAAAATCGCAGATCCTGAAGCTCTCCGGTTATAAAACAAAACCTGATGACAGAAAGGAAGGGAATTATGAGACATCATTTCAAAAAGATAGAACCCAAATGGCAGAAACGTTGGGAAGAAGAAGGGATATTCAAGGCCGTAGACGACTCACCGAAACCAAAGTTTTATGGTCTGGTAGAGTTTCCTTATCCCAGCGGTGCCGGCATGCATGTGGGTCATATCAAGGCTTATTCCAGCATAGAGGTAGTTTCCAGAAAGAGACGGATGGAGGGCTATAATGTGCTCTTCCCCATTGGTTTTGATGCCTATGGCCTGCCCACGGAAAACTATGCCATCAAGACCAAGACCCATCCCCGTGAGATTACGGACCGCAATATTGAAAAGTTTACCATGCAGCTGAAAAAAGTGGGCTTCTCTTTTGACTGGGACCGGGTGATTGACACGACCCAGGAAGATTTCTATAAGTGGACCCAGTGGATTTTCCTGAAAATGTTTGAGAAGGGACTGGTATACCGGGACAAGGCCTGGGTAAATTACTGTCCTTCCTGTAAGGTTGTACTTTCCAATGAGGACAGCCAGGGTGGAAAATGTGACATCTGCCACAGTGATGTGGTCCAGAAGTCCAAGGATGTATGGTATCTGCGGATCACAGCCTATGCGGACAAGCTGCTTGAAGGTCTTGATACCGTGGATTATCCGGAGAATATCAAACAGCAGCAGATCAACTGGATCGGCAAGTCCACAGGAGCCTTTGTGGATTTCGCGGTCAAGGGCATCGGGGAGAAACTGGAGATTTATACCACCAGACCGGATACCCTGTTCGGTGTGACCTTTATGGTTATCGCACCGGAGCATCCGCTCATTGATAAGTATAAGGATATGGTCGGCAACATGGATGCCATCGAGGCCTACCGGGCCGAGTGTGCCAAGAAGACAGAATTCGAGAGAACCCAGCTGGTTAAGGATAAGACCGGTGTGAAGATCGAGGGTCTGACAGCTGTCAATCCGGTCAACGGAAAAGAGATTCCCATCTTCATCGCTGACTATGTAATGATGGGTTACGGAACCGGCGCCATCATGGCTGTGCCGGGTCATGACCAGAGAGATTATGATTTTGCCAAGGAGTTTGGCATCGATATCATTGAGGTCATCAAGGGTGGCAACATCGAAGAATGTGCCTATACCGGAGACGGCCAGATGGTGAATTCCGGGTTCCTTAACGGTTATGATAATAAGAAGGACTCCATCGCCAGAATGATTGAAGAGCTGGAGAAGGATGGTATCGGCAGGGCCGGTGTCCAGTACAAGATGAAGGACTGGGCTTTCAACCGCCAGAGATACTGGGGCGAGCCCATTCCGATTGTTCACTGTGATTACTGCGGCGATGTGGCTGTTCCCTATGAGGAGCTGCCCCTGAAGCTTCCGCCCATGGAAGATTTTGAGCCCGGCCAGGGTGGAGAGTCACCCCTGGCAAGGATTGACTCCTTTGTTCACTGTACCTGTCCCAAGTGCGGACGGGCCGCTAAAAGAGAGACAGATACCATGCCCCAGTGGGCAGGGTCATCCTGGTATTTCCTCCGTTATATTGATCCCCATAACGATAAATGTTTTGCTGACAGGGATAAGATTAATTACTGGATGCCGGTTGACTGGTACAACGGCGGCATGGAGCATGTAACACGCCATCTGATCTACTCCAGAT
>CAMOZD010000005.1 GCA_946630645.1 uncultured Lachnospiraceae bacterium | reverse complement strand
TTTTCTTCCAATGAGACACCGGAGGAGGAGTTTATTTTAGCCGACAAGCTGGGAGCCTATATCAATCTGGATGACATTACTCATATCGATTTCCTCAAGGAAGCCTGCGGGATTCCGGAGAGAATCTGCTGCCGTTACAATCCTGGCGGTTTCTTCAATCTGGGAACGGACATCATGGATAATCCCGGCGACGCCAAGTATGGCATGACCAAGGCCCAGATGTTTGAGGCTTTTAAAAGACTGAAAAAGGAAGGCGTCAAGGAGTTCGGTATCCACTCCTTCCTGGCCAGCAATACCGTGTCCAATGAGTACTATCCGGTCCTGGCCTCCATCCTCTTTAATCTGGCGGTGGAACTCCACGAGAACCTGGATGTCCACATTGATTTCATTAATCTTTCCGGCGGCATCGGCATCCCCTACAGACCGGACCAGGAGCCCAATGATATCTTTGCCATCGGCAAGGGCGTCCAGGAGGCCTACGAGAAGATTCTTGTGCCGGCTGGTATGGGTGATGTGAAGCTGAAGACAGAGCTGGGCCGCTTTATGACAGGTCCCCATGGACATCTGGTAGTAAAGGCAATTCATGAGAAGCATATTTATAAGGAATATATCGGTGTGGACGCCTGCGCTGTCAACCTGATGAGACCGGCCATGTACGGGGCCTACCATCATATCACTGTCATGGGCAAGGAGAATGCTCCCTGTGACCATGTCTACGACGTGGTGGGATCTCTCTGCGAGAACAATGATAAGTTTGCCATCGACAGAAAGCTGCCCAAGATTGACATCGGAGACCTGCTGGTCATCCATGATACCGGAGCCCACGGTTTTGCCATGGGTTACAATTACAACGGTAAGCTCAAGAGTGCGGAGCTTCTTTTACAGGAGGATGGCGGCTGCAGAATGATCCGCAGGCCGGAAACTGTTGAAGACTATTTCGCCACTGTGGAAGGCTTTGATTTCTAGACCCGGGCTGTAAGGACAAAGAGCCGGGAGAAAAAGGAGATAGCAGGAATGAAAATATTACTTGCCGGCGGTGCCGGTTTTATAGGATCCCACACGGCGGTAGAGCTTCTTGAGGCAGGCCATGACGTGGTAGTGGTTGACAATTACTGTAATTCCAGTCCCAGATCCTTAGAGAGAGTCCGGGAGATTACAGGAAAAGATATGGCTGTCTATGAGGCAGATGTGAGGGATAAAGAGGCAGTGAAGAATATATTTGACCGGGAGGCTGTCGACTGTGTCATCCATTTTGCAGGTCTTAAGGCTGTGGGCGAATCCGTGGAAAAACCGGTGGAATACTACAGAAATAATATTGATACCACCCTCACCCTCCTCGAGTGCATGAAGGAGGCCGGAGTAAAGAGAATCGTATTCTCATCTTCCGCCACAGTCTACGGGGAAGAAAATGAGTCTCCCTACGTGGAGACCATGCCGCGGGGCAGCTGTTCCAATCCCTATGGCTGGACCAAGGCCATGATGGAGCAGATTCTCACGGATACGGCCCATGCGGATCCGGATATGTCTGTGATTTTGCTGCGGTATTTCAATCCCATCGGCGCCCATGAATCCGGTAAGATTGGTGAGGATCCCCAGGGTATCCCCAACAACCTGATGCCCTTTGTCTCCCAGACAGCCGTGGGCCGCAGGGACAAGCTGACCATTTTCGGCAACGACTATGACACGCCGGACGGAACCTGTCTGAGAGATTATATCCATGTCATGGACCTGGCTAACGGTCATCTGAAAGCGGTAGAGTATGCCGCTGACCACAAGGGCGTAGAGATTTTCAATCTGGGAACAGGCAAACCCTACAGTGTCCTTGACATCGTCAATACCTTTGAGAAGGCCAACGGCGTGCCGGTGCCCTATGTGATCGGAGCAAGAAGAGCCGGTGATCTGCCTTCAGTCTACGCGGATGCCTCCAAGGCGGAGCGGATCCTGGGCTGGAAGACCAAAAGGGATCTCAGGGATATGTGTGTGGATTCCTGGAACTGGCAGAAAAATAATCCCAATGGCTTCAGGGACCAGGACCAGTCTTGACATAGAGCATAGAACATACTAGCTGGATTAGATTTATAGAGAATTAAAGAAGAAAGGATAGAGGACCATGTTTGAAAAGCTGGAAAGAAAAATGGTCAATGTACTGCTTTTCTTTGACTTATTTAAAATGAAAACAAAGATTCCGGATGATTTCGGCCCGGTGATAAAGACCCAGGACAGAAGGGTCCGCAAGCTGGTGAAAAAAGCTTATAAGATCCCCTTCTACAGGGAGAGGTTTGACCGGGCCGGTGTAAAGCCCGGGGATATCCGCTGCGGCGATGACCTTTCCAAACTTCCCCTGCTCACCAAGGATGAGCTGAGGGCCTGGATGAATGAGGAGGCCAAAGACCCTAAATATGAGGACTGGTTTCACGATACCACCAGCGGGTCATCGGGAGTTCCCCTGATGCTGCTGGTATCTCCCAGGGAGAAGGCTTTCAATATGGCCAACTGGTTCCGGGTAATGATGGTGGCCGGCTACAATCCCTTCATCGGGAAAACTATGAGCCGCAAGAGTGCCCACAGCATCACCGGCGGCAGCGATACCTTCCTGCAGCACTTCGGTATCCTACGCAGGGGTTTCGTGTCCCAGTATGATCCGGAGCCGGAGATGGTAAAGCAGATTAATGCCTTCAAACCGGACTTTCTTTATATGAATAAAAGCGAGTTCATGAGACTCTGCCTCTATTGCAAGCAGAATAATGTGGCCCTGGCCAAGCCAAAATATTACTGCCCTACAGGAGAAAAGATTGATGATACGGCAAGGAAGCTTTTCCATGAGATCCTGGGACCCGGCATCATAGACTCCTACGGGACGGCGGAGACCGGGGCGGCCATGGTCCGTCTTTTCGACAGTGATGAATACGTAGTCCACAATGACTCCTTCGTGGTTAATATTTACGATGAGCAGGGTCGTCCGGCTAAGGAGGGTAATATCGTGGTAACTCCCCTCTACAAGACTGACCTGCCCCTGATTAACTATGCCATCGGCGACCGGGGAACCTGCGTCATGAGAAACGGTGTCCGTTTTATCACCAGTGTCCAGGGCAGGATGAATGATTTCTTCCGCTATGAGAGTGGCGAGGTGACTACCTTCTTTGAGATCGCCCCCATCATCGCCCACTGCGAGGATGTCTTCCAGATCCGCTTTATCCAGGAGGACTGGCACAGGATCCATATCCAGTGTGTCCAGAACAAGGAGATTTCCGACAAGTCCACGGCCCAGGTGGAGCGGGAACTGACAGAGAAACTCAACGCCAAGTTTAAGCACCCATTTGAGATAGAATACGAGTGGATGGATTCCATCCCGCCCGACAAAAACGGCAAGCTCCGTATGATTGTCTGTAAGGTACAATAGGTGGCTCAAAGAACGATGACAGAAAGTGAGGACATATCCATGTCCGATGTAAAAGAATATAAGCCAGCGGAGAAGACTGCCAAGGCTTCCCTGAACAAGAGGGCGCTTACCTCAGGTTTTTTCTTCGTCCTGGCCCAGCTGATGGTCCGGGGACTTACCTTTGCCGTGACGCCGGTCTACACCCGGCTTTTGTCCCAGGCCCAGTACGGGCAGATCAGAGTCTACGAATCATGGCTCCTGATCGCCTATCCGACCATGTCCCTCTGCCTTTGGAAGAGTGCGGATGTGGCCAAATATGATTACAAAGAAAAATATAATTCCTATATTTCCAGTGTTCATACTCTTTCCTATCTGGCCATCGGGGTCATCTTTGGAATCTGTATGATCTTTAAGGAACCGGTCCAGCGGTTCTGCCGTATGGATGACCTGATGTTCTACACCTGCTTCCTCTATGTGTTTACTTACACCAGCATGCTTTATCTGCAGAGAAGGGACAAGCAGATGCTGCGCTACAAGTTTTCCACCATGGCGACCCTGCTGACCATAGTTCCCGGCACGATCCTGTCCATTTACCTGATATACCAGGGAAGAATTCAGGGTCTCTATGACCAGCTGGTCCACCGCAGGATTATCGGTTACTACACTCCCCAGATTATCGGCGGGGCTATGATCGCCATCCTTCTCTGGACCCAGGGACGGACCTTTTTCAACAAAGGTTATTGGAAATACGGTCTGGCCTACAGCCTGCCCTTGATTCCAGAGGCCCTGTCCATCCAGATCATGAACCAGTCGGATAAAATCATGATCCAGTCTATGATCGGTGATGCTCAGACCGGTATTTTTGCCCTGGCCACCACCGTATCCTTTATCATCTGGATCCTGGAGGACTCTGTCTGGAATGCCTGGATTCCCTGGTTATATGAAAAGATATCCAGGGATGAGACGGCGGATATCGAGAAGCCCTGGACGGCGGTTATGCATGCTTTTGGAATCCTGTCCTGGCTGCTGGTTATTCTGGCCCCGGAGGAAATTGCCATCCTGGGATCCAAGGAGTACCGTATGGCGGTATACCTGATCGCCCCCATGGTGACGGGAACCCTGTTCCGTTTCTACAGCTACAGTTATTCCGCGATTCAGAACTATTACAAGAAGACCCGCTATGTGGCTGCGGGAACCATCGTGACCATGTTTCTTAACGTGATCCTGAATTATATCTGTATCCTGCTCTTTGGCTATATGGCGGCAGCCTACACCACAGCCTTCAGCTACCTGATCCTGCTGTTGGTTCAGGGCTTCCTGGAGTACAGGATTACCGGCAAGGTTATCGTACCTCTCCACAAGACCGTGATTATCGCCCTGGTTTATGCGGTAGTCAATATCGCTACTATGGGACTTTTCGGCCTGCCCTGGTTTGTCCGCTACCTGGTTATGCTTGTGGTTATGGCAGCGGCCCTCTTTATTCTGAGGCCCCAGCTGGAGATGGCTCTGAAGCTGATCCGGAAAAAGAAGAAATAAAACTGAATCAGACACAGACACGAAAAAAGCCTCCTGCCTGCAGGGGACCCTGGACCAGGGTCTCCCGGGCGGGAGGCTTTTTTTGGTTATGGTTATACTGTTTGTGTGGACATGTTCTAACTTATTTTTTCCCTGGCCGCCCTTTGCTTTTTGCGGATGTAGTTAAAGATTATGATGGCGGCGAAGACCAGGAGACCTGCCCCGGTCACCAGGAAGGCCAGCCTGAGGCCGGGCATCTGGTAATGGAGCCGGATCTGGTGATTTCCCGCAGGGACATGAAGGCCCATATACTGGTAGTTAACCTGGTAGAGGTCGGTCTTCTTTCCGTCAACAGTGGCTGTCCAGCCCTTCTGGTAGGGGATGGATAAGAGCAGCAGTTTATCCTGGTCGAGCCGGATATCCCCGGTCACCGTGTTGTTGCTGACGGAAACATTTTCCAAAGCATTTTCCCTGAGGGCAAGGGCCTTCTGGGTGTAGTCTTCCATGGTCTGGGAATAGACTGCCAGGTCTGAATAGCTGATCTGGCCGGGAGCCAGGAAGGTCAGGGTACAGGAATCGATGGCGTCATCGTGGTAACCCAGATTGAAAAGGAATTCATCCTGACCTGTGGAGTAAGAGTCTATACGGAACTTATACTGGTAGCTCATATCTTCGGCTTCGATATCGGTCTTTATAAAGTGTTCTTTGGAGTCAGGCTCCGCGTAAATATCACCTTTGAGACTGACATAGGTTTCCGCATGGCGAGCACCGTCGAAATGGAGTGTCAGCTGGGCCATAGGTTCCTCTATGGTAATCATGCCCTCTGACAGGACAAGGCCGGGTCCGGCCTCCATGCTGCTTATTTCCTTTCTTTCACAACTGAGAGGAAGGTCGGATACATTCTTTGTCTGGATATTAAGGAAGGCATCCTCCTTAATTTTCTCATCATCGATGATGGCCCCTGCCATGGTAAGTTCCTGGCGCTGGGCAGCGGAAAGCTCAGCCGCCTGGCTTTCCGGGATAACCTTGTCGTAGGTATAACCCAGGGGAAGGGCGTATTTGTTTTCATAAATCTTATAATCCCTGGATTTGCCGGAGAAGCTGTAGACTTCCTCATAGCCATAAGGCATGGCAACGGTATCCTTGGAGGAAGCGCCTATATAGCGGACACTGGCCAGTTCATTCATATAGGTCCGGGCATTGTAGTCATAGACAGAGACCATATCCCAGTGGCAGTTACCCATGGCCCGGTTATAATTGACGATCCCCCGGTTCAGGGTACTGGTAAAGGTTGCGATGTCATTGTAACCCAGAATCAGGCTGGACGACCGGGTGCTGCCCTTGCCCTCCAGGCTGACACTTCTGAAGAAGTCTGAGGGATCATAGCCGGGAACCTCCGGCAGCTTTTTGAGAGCCATACTGGTCATCCGGGACCTGGCCTTGCCGTTTTCCACATAGGTATCCAGGTGGCTCTGGTCCTTGCCTTCTGAAGTAATATAAAGGTTGGCGTTGATGACGACACTAAGAAGGACAATGAGAGCTAAAATCTGCTTTCCTCCAAAGGACCGGCTCTTGAAATAGCCGAAATTCTGGAGCAGGATTACCGCGTAGGTCAAAAGTAAAAAGGCCAGGGCCATCATGGCTTCTTCCGTGTGGAATTTGTGGGAGAAGGAGATGAGGAGGACATAAAAGACTGTAAGTCCTGTCATCAGTCCCAGCTCCCTCTGGCTGAGGCCTTCAAAGCTGTCCATATTGTCCGCAAGCAGATAGATGATCAGAAGGACATAGATATAGACCCAGCGGTTGGTCACGCTGCCGAAACCACTGAAAATAAATCCAAAGACCGGGAAGAGGCAGAATAGGGTATATAAGAGGAACATGGCCCTGAGCTCCGACCGCCTTTTTCTGGTAAAAAGAAGAATGACGGCGAAAAGAGCCAGGGGTGCGACCCCCAGTTTCAGCCACATGCCCGGGGCAAAGGAGTCTGAGATAAAGGCGACTAAAAAGTCCGGAATCCATTCGGCCCTGTAGTAAAGAGGGGTCGTGGTCAGGAACTTGGCGAGCTTGCCCCCGCTGGTCCTGCCTGAGCCCATATAGCTTCCGAAGGCGGTGGCGATGGAGACCATGCCCATGGACACACCAAGGAGGTAGGTTCCAATGATCAGCAGACTTTTTGATAGGAAGGTTTTTACTGTCCTAAGCTCCTTGTTGCAGAGAATCCTGGCCAGGAAATAGATGCCCAGGGCCAGGGTGTTCATATAGAGGAAATAGTAGGAGCAGAGGAGGGAGACAGCAGTCAGAATGGTAAAAAGATACCATTTTCCATGCCGGATCAATCTTTCCATGGCCATGACCAGAAGGGGAAGAAGGATCATGGGAGTGATAAACTGGCTGTGTCTGGTTCCGGCAAATATGGCATAGCCGGAAAAGGCATAGGCAATACTGGCAATCCGGCAGGTCCGGAAGGATTTTTTAAAATAGAGGAGCATGCAGGACATACTGAGGCCGGCCAGATAATAGCGGACCATGACAAGGGCACTGTAGCCTTCTTCTATATGGGAGGCCGGCAGCAGCAGATTGAGCCAGTAAAGAGGCTCAAAGCTGATGGATACAGGAGCGCCCAGTCCTATACGGAAATCGTACTGGGCGAAGTTCCCGCTGCCCCGGATCAGGTCGGCAAATACGGAAGGAATATAGTGGGTAAAGCGTATAATCTTGGGAATGTACTGACCCAGGCCATCCACACTCCAGATCAGAGACCGGTTTGCCTCCAGGTAGGGGGAGAAGATCATATAAGCGATGAGGGCAAAGAGGGCCGTGTAGCTGACCAGATAGCCCAGGATATGCTTTTTCCTCTCTCTGCCTCCCTTCATATCCATAACATTTTCCCCATCTATGTAAGGGAAAAAGGAGGCCTTAAGCTCTGCCCAGAGACCCAGGAGGACCTGCTCCAGCTTCTTGTAGAGGGGCAGCAAAAGGACAGCGATGTGGACAGCCACAGCGGCGGCAACCATGCCCAGGGGAATCTGGGCGGCTGGTTTTTTATGGATGACGGCCAGGAAGCCTCCGATGACCAGGAAAGAGATCATGGTGATAATAGTCTGCTTTTCCATAATGGAAACCGTTTTCCGCTGGGAGGCCATGCAGCCTAATGCAAAGGCAAAAAGGTGGGTCAGGATTGGTATGCAGCCGAAACGGTCCCCACCTGTAAAGATACCTATGGCACTGTAGCCCAGCAGACCCTGGGGAATGAGTACAAAGAGAAAGCCCAGCAGGCAGACTGCGATGATGACGGCCGGATTGGAGTGCAGGTCCAGGATCTTTTTCCACAGGAGGGCACAAAGAAGGTAAAGAACACCCAGGGAAAGGAAGATGGAACTGGAACCGGGAATCCGGATCAGACCGATAATGTTTTTGATTGCCGTAAATAGAGGATAGTCCTTGAGGCTTACATCAATGACCAGACCGATGACTCCGTAGAGGGCCAGAAAGACCAGGCCCGTTTTAAGATAGGAGGAGCCGGGATCCTCTTTCCTTTTGCAGTACTGGTCCGCCAGCAGGCCGGCGGCGAAAAACATGCCGGGTGCGTAGACAATCTGGACCACGGAAGTCAGCAGATAGACCAGGCGGGATTCGGGATGAAAATGAAATAGAAGATAGGTCAGGAAAAAGGCCGCGTAAAAGGCAGCCAGAAGACCCCTTGCCAGAAAGGGGAAATCCTCCTCTGCCGGATAGGGTCTGTCTGTGGTATCGAACCGGTTCATCAATGGTTTTTTATTCATGGATAACCTCCTGGAATTACTCTGGGACAGCATTCATTAAAAAAGGCCGGCACGCAGTGCCGGCCAATATATCAAAATAGTTATTACAGGTATCGGAATAGTTCCTTGGCTTCTTCTTTTTTCGCTGTATCCTTCACATCAAGGATCTCCGCTTTCACATTCCGGTTACCAAACTGAATCTCCAGTATATCGCCCTCTTTGACGTTCAGGCTGGCCTTGGCAGCCTTTCCGTTCACAAAAACCCGGCCGGCGTCGCAGGCTTCATTGGCCACGGTACGACGCTTGATAATGCGGGAGACCTTTAAAAACTTATCCAGTCTCATAATAAAAACGGCCTTATGCGTTCACTTTCTCCTTCAGAGACTTCATGGGTTTGAATTTCGGAGCCTTGGAAGCCGGGATCTGAATGGTCTCTTTGGTTCTGGGGTTGATTCCTTCGCGGGCAGCCCTCTCAACTACTTCGAAAGTGCCAAAGCCTGCAAGCTGAACCTTCTCACCCTTGCTGAGCTCGTTACCTACTACATCTACAAAAGCCTTGAGAGCCTTTTCTGCATCTTTTTTTGTCAGTTCAGTATTCGCAGAGATTGCTGCGATTAACTCAGTTTTATTCATTACAAATCCTCCTGATATCTCTTCTTTAAAACATCATTCAATTCCAAATAGAAACGCACTTACTGTTTATTTATAACGGTTAAACCCATGTTTGTCAAGGTGTTTTATGGCACTTGTGAATTTTGTTAAAAATAAGCGGAAATCATTGAAAATTAGCTGAATAAACGGTATTATAAGTACAATGCTAATGCCTTGAGGGGTATTTCAGGGCCCCCAGAGGCCTGCCTGGCCGGGCCGGGCGGCAGGATGATCTGCCATAAGACAAAAACAAGAATAGACTTTATCTTATAAATACAGAGGGTTGTCATGTTATTTAAAAAGAAGAAAAAGAACAGCAGAGCATTTAAGAAAAAGTTCCAGAAGAGGTTTTTTACCAGGAGTTCTGTGGCTGTTCTTATCATAGGTATTGCTGTGTTTGTCATAGCCGCTGGTGCCACAGTTGCCCAGAGAAAGCAGGTTATGCTTTATGACCAGCAGATCAGGGAACTGAAAAGCGAGCTCCGGGGTATAGAGGCTGAGAACAACCGCTTAGAAGAGGAGAAGGATAATCTGGATACGGATGCCTTCAAGGAGAAGATTGCCCGGGAAGTCCTGGGTATGGTCGGCAAGGATGAGTACGTGCTGAAAGAGGATACAGAGGCCTCCGGCGGCAGTTCTTCCGGCAGCCAGGATAAGGATAAGACATCTTCGGATAAATAGTCCGGCGGCAAGGACTGGGCAGGAGAAGGCAAGGACCGGGAAGGCAGAGGGATGGAATAATAGTTCTTGACTTTTCCCGGATTTGATGTTATGATAGGCGGCGTTGATTGCTGTGGCGGGATAGCTCAGTTGGCTAGAGCACACGGTTCATACCCGTGGTGTCGCTGGTTCGAATCCAGTTCCCGCTATTATTTTGAAAAGGTCCTTGGGGGCCTTTTTTTCGTTTCCTGGAGGTTTTCAGGCCGTTCTGGCCCGGGGATATCGGGGATATCAGGGGATGTCAGGGAAGGACAGAAGGGCTGGTAAGAGATTTTGGGAGGATGGGCGACTTATGATATGGAAAAAAGTGGACCGCTTTGTGGAAAGGGAGCAGCTTCTGACCAGGGAGGACAAGGTCCTGCTGGGCCTGTCGGGAGGGGCTGATTCTGTCTGCCTGGCCAGGTACCTGGTCTCAGTCAGGGACAGGCTGGGAACAGATCTGCTGGCTGTCCATGTCAATCACGGAATCCGGGGCGGGGAGGCCGACCGGGACCAGGAATTTGTCAGGGACCTGTGTGAGAATCTGGACCTGGACCTGGAGCTGGTAAAGGCTGATATTCCCGGTCTGGCAGCCAGGCAGGGCCTTTCCCTGGAGGAGGCAGGCAGGGACTTCCGTTACCAGTGTTTTTCTGACCTGGCCCGGACCCATGGCTGTAATAAGATTGCCGTGGCCCATCATGGCAATGACCTGGCTGAAACCATGCTCTTCCGTATGGTCAGAGGGACCGGACCCGCCGGCCTTGCTGCCATGGAGGCCAGGTCCGGCAGCCGGATCAGACCCCTTCTGTGCCTGAACAGGAAGGAGATTGAGGATATCCTGGAGAGGCTGGGCCAGGCTTATGTGGAGGACAGCAGCAATAACTGCACAGATTATAGCAGAAATTATATCAGGCAGCGGATCGTGCCGGAGCTTGAGACAATAAATCCCGGTTTCCTTGACCATATGAGGCGGCTTTCTTTTTTGGAGGCTGACCAGAGAAAATATCTTGCCCAAGTCCTGGATTCCAGACTGGGGCAGGTCCTGGAACTGGACCGGGGCCGGGCCTTTATTTCTGAGGAGGCTTACCGTGGCCTGCTTCCTTATGAAAGGGGAGAGGCTCTCAGGAGGATGCTCTTCCATGTCTGTGGGAAAAGAAGGGATATAGGCCATATTCATGTGGAGATACTGGACCGGCTCATGGGGCTGGCTCCAGGCCGGCGCAATGACTTTCCCTATGGGATCCGGGCCAGAAGGACCGGACAAGGTCTGCTTGTAACCGGACCGGCAGGCCCCGGGGACCCGGCGCCCTCCGGGGAGACCTGGGACCGTCAGCTGCCCCCCCTTAAGGAAGGGGAAGACCTGCTGCTTTCCCTTGGAGAGGGCAAGCCGGTCCTGCTTTTGCGGCTCCTGGACAGGATGGACGGAGATATCCCAAATAATAATTGTATCAAGTACTTTGATTATGCTAAAATAAAGAGCACTCTTTGGCTGCGGACCTGCCGGCCCGGTGATTATTTCATACTGGATCAGGCAGGACACAGAAAAAAAGTGCGCCGTTATTACATAGATGAGAAGATTTCCACGGAGGAAAGGGAAAAAATACTTCTGCTGGCAGACGGGGCCCATGTGCTATGGATTCCGGGCCGCAGAAGCAGTGAAGGATACCGTATTGATGAGGGTACGGCAAAGGTGCTCCGGGCGGAGATCCTGGGGCCGGGATGTGGCAGACCAGAGGACATTACAAGTTACTTATAAGGAGGAAGCTATGGCAGATCGTATCAGCGTATTGATTCCGGAGTCCACATTGGACGCAAAGATTAAGGAGATCGGCGAAAAGATCAGCCGCGATTACGCGGGAAAAGAAGTACATTTAATCTGTATCTTAAAGGGAGGCGTATTCTTTGCCTGTGAGCTGGCAAAAAGGATTACAGTACCGGTATCCCTTGATTTTATGCAGGTATCCAGCTATGGGGATGCCACTAAATCTTCAGGAATCGTCCGTATTAAGAAGGATCTGGACGATACCCTGGAGAATAAAGAGGTTATTATCGTTGAGGATATTATCGATACGGGAAGGACCCTCCATTATCTGATGCCCTTGCTGGGCTACAGGAACCCGGCCAGCATAAAGCTCTGTGCCCTGCTCAGCAAGCCTGACCGGAGAGAGGTCCCCATCGAGATTGATTATCTGGGCTTTGACATTCCTGATGAGTTCGTCATAGGC
>CAMOZD010000004.1 GCA_946630645.1 uncultured Lachnospiraceae bacterium | reverse complement strand
CGGTGGGTTCGGAAGAAGTCTGCAGAATACTATAATAGAAAATATAATGAGTTACTTTACTATGGACTGGGGACGGATGAGTCTGAGGAATAGATAAATCTGAGGAGTAGATAAATCTGGAGAACAGACGAATCCGAGGAATAAGACCAGAAAACGAGCCTGTGTCAGATAACAGCGGTTAAGGAGCTGTTATCTGACACAGGCTTTTTAATTAGTATGATTTAGAAACTGTATTGATAACTTTATGACCTCTGTTGATAAGCTTTGGGTTTCCTGGCCTCTAGCTTAAATAATGGAAAAGCAGGCCTGGCTGCCGCCCTTAGGGCTTGATTTCTTTCTTTTTCTGCTGTCGGCAGTCTAAGCCACAGGAATTACAATTACCCCCGCAACCGAGACAGCTGCGGCCGTTTTTCCGGTCCCTGTGGATCTTGCGCAGGGCCAGGAAAAAAACCAGGGCAATCAATAAGATTAAAAAGATATCCAGTATATTCATTTCATTCACCTTATTCAGATATGAAAATGGTCGGTTTCTATAGTTGCTTTCAAAAAGCCGGATGAAAAAATGCTTTCAACTGACTTTGGGATAAACAAAAGCAGTCTGTGTCAGGCCTGGTAAAAGAAACTCAAGCCAGACCCAGGAAGGGCCCGATTAACTGGATCAGTAAGGCGGCCAGCCAGGCGATGGCGCATTGGAAGAGGATGACGCTTATGGACCAGCGGCTGCCCAGCTCACGCCTGATGGAGGCAATGGCCGCAACACAGGGGGTATAGAGCAGGCTGAATACCAATAGAGAAGCAGCCGTCAGAGAGGACATCATGGCATCCACACCGCCCTGGGCGGAGAAGAGCACCTTCATAACGGAAACCACACTCTCCTTGGCCATGAAGCCACTGATCAAAGAAGTAATGATCCTCCAGTCCCCCAGGCCAACAGGCTTAAAGACAGGTACCAGGAGGCCGGCCAGACTTGCCAGGATACTGTCCTGGGAATGGGTTACCAGGTTAAAGCGGAAATCAAAACTCTTGAGGAACCAGACCAGAATGGTAGCCACAAGGATGACAGAAAAGGCTCTCTGCAAAAAGTCCTTGGCTTTCTCCCAGAGCAGCTGCATGACATTGCGGGGGCTGGGAAGGCGGTAATTGGGCAGCTCCATAACAAAGGGGACCGGTTCTCCCTTGAAGAGAAAACTATTGAAAACCTTGCTCACTATAATACCAACCAGGATTCCAAGCAGGTAAAGGCCTGTCATAATCTGCCAGCCGTAGCTGGGAAAGAAGGCACTGATGAAAAAGGCATATATGGGCAGCTTGGCAGTGCAGCTCATAAAGGGAGTCAGAAGGATAGTCATCCTCCGGTCTCTCTCACTGGGCAGGGTCCGGGTGGACATAACTGCCGGAACCGTACAGCCAAAACCGATGAGCATGGGTACGATACTTCGGCCTGACAGACCGATCCGCCGTAGCAGTTTATCCATAAAAAAGGCTACACGGGCTATATATCCGCTGTCCTCTAAAAGGGACAGGAAAAAGAACATGGTTACGATGATGGGCAGGAAACTCAGGACGCTACCGACACCTTCAAAGATACCCTCGATAATCAGACCGTGGATGGCATGGTTGACATGGCCGGCGGTCAGGGCGGCATCAACCATACTGGTCAACCAGCTGATGCCCATAATCAGCAGGTTCTGGAGCCATACGCCGATTACGGAAAATGTCAGGTAGAAGACCAGGGCCATGATGGCAATGAAGGTGGGGATGGCCGTGTATTTGCCGGTGAGGACCCGGTCGATCCTCTGGCTCCGGGCATGCTCCTTGCTTTCTTTAGGCTTTTTGACACACTGGCTGCAGACCTTTTCAATAAAGGAAAAGCGCATATCCGCTATGGCGGCACTGCAATCCAGACCCCTTTCATTTTCCAGCTGCCGGCAGATATGGTCCAGGGTTTCTTTTTCGTTCTGGTCCAGCCCCAGCTGTTTCAGGATCAGCTGGTCGCCCTCAATCAGCTTGCTGGTGGCGAAACGGGGTGGAATGCCGGCTTTTTGTGCGTGGTCCTCAATCAGATGAAGGATGGCATGGAGGCAGCGGTGGACGGCACCACCGTGGTCGTTGGCATCACAGAAGTCCTGCCGGCCAGGCTTTTCCTGGTATCTGGCAATGTGGACAGCGTGCCGTACCAGCTCTTCCACACCCTGGTTTTTAGATGCGGAGATGGGAACTACCGGGACTCCCAGCATTTCCTCCATCCGGTTTATGTCTATGACTCCTCCGTTGCCGGAAACCTCATCCATCATATTCAGGGTAAGGACCATGGGAGTATCCATCTCCAGCAGCTGCATGGTCAGATAAAGGTTCCGCTCAATATTGGTAGCATCCACAATATCAATGATGGCCTTGGGCTTTTCATGGAGAACAAAGTCCCTGGATACCAGTTCCTCGCTGGAATAGGGGGACATGGAGTAGATGCCCGGAAGGTCAGTGATGCGGGTATTGGCATGGCCGCGGATGACGCCATCTTTACGGTCCACAGTGACGCCGGGGAAATTACCCACATGCTGGTTGGCCCCGGTCAGTTGGTTGAACAGAGTCGTTTTCCCGCAGTTCTGGTTGCCAACCAGGGCAAAGGTTAACAGGGTATCCTCCGGCAGGGGCGTTCCCGTTCCCTTAGGATGGAACTTGCCCTCCTCACCCAGACCCGGGTGGGGAGCTTCCTGTTTTTTCCGGGGGCTTTCCGGTTCTGCCTTGGGGGCAGCTATATTTTTAATCTCAATCTTTGCCGCATCATCAAGACGTAGGGTCAGTTCATAGCCGTGGATCTGCAGCTCCATGGGGTCACCCATGGGAGCCAGCTTGATCAGGGTAACCTCAGCGCCTGGTATCACACCCATGTCCAGGAAGTGCTGGCGCAGGGCTCCCTGGCCCCCAACCCTGGTGATCATACCGCTTTGACCCGGCTTTAAATCTTTTATCGTCATAGGAAATCCTCAACATTCTTTGTTTTGCCTAAACGAACTAAGTCTAGCATATTCTGCCATTTCCTGCAATAAAGTTAGAAATGTCTAACTTTTTCTGCAATAAAGTTAGGAACTTCTAACACACCCTGCAATAAAGTCAGGAAATACTAGCATTTCCTGTAATATAGATAGATAAGTTTAATAATTCCTATAATAAAGTTAGTAAACTCTAACACATCCTTCGCCCCCTTACAAGGAATAAAAAAGTTTAATAATTATTTGAAATCTATGTTTTTATTTACATTTTCTTAAAGCCAAGGTAATATGAAGGACAATAAAGTATTATATTGTGGTTTAACAGATAAGACATAAGAAGGAGCAGACAGTATGTACGAGAATGATAAATGGCTGGACCGGGCCCTGCAGCTGCAGGCCATAGCCCAGGAAGGACTCTATTATGGGACAGGTCCCTTTGACCTGGAACGCTACCAGAAGATCAGGGAGATTGCGGCAGAGATGATCAGTGAAGGCCTGGATATACCAGTGGACCGGGCAAAAAGTCTTTTTTGCAGTGATATAGGCTATGTGACTCCCAAGCTGGATACCAGGGCGGCCATTTTCAAAGGGGATAAGATTCTGCTGGTTCAGGAGAAGAGCGGAACCTGGTCCATGCCCGGCGGCTGGGTAGACCCGGATACTTCCATCCTGGAAAATACCCTGAAGGAAGCCAGGGAAGAGTCTGGTCTCACGGTAACTCCAGGACGGCTGGTTGCCCTGGTGGACCTGGATAAACATAACCTGAAGCTCCATCCCTTTAAGGTAATCAAGGCCTTTGTTCTCTGCAGGCCTCTGGAGGGGGAGTTCGAGAAAAACATTGAGACAGTGGCCAGCAGGTATTTTGCCATGGATGAGCTTCCTGAGCTGACCCAGGATAAAAATACCAGTGACCAGGTTTTCATGTGCTATGAGGCTTATAAGGCAGACCACTGGGAGACAGTCTTCGACTGATCTGCCGGTTTTGGGACGATCTGCCGGTCTCAGGACCAGGCCTTGCTTTTGCCTGGCTTTGACCGGAAGGATGCCGGGGAGGTGTTAAAAATGAACTATGACATAATTACTTTTGGAAATCCGGCTGCGGAAACTCTGCTTATCCAGCCGGTGGATGACCATGACCTGGGCCTGATGGACAAGGAGGTGGCCTGCCTGCAGGAGCTGGCAGCGGGACAAAGCTTCTGTCTCAAAGCCGTAAAGGTGGAAGACTGGAACAGGGACCTGTCACCCTGGCCGGCCCCGGCAGTCTTTGGCAAGGAAGATTTCGGGGGAGGAGCTGCAGAAAGCCTGGCCTGGCTGGACCATAATCTGATGACCGGCGGGGAGACAGAGAATAGGAAACGGATTTTTCTGGGAGGTTACTCCCTGGCAGGTCTTTTCTCCCTTTGGGCAGCTTACCAGACAGATCATTTCCATGGGATTGCCGCCGCATCCCCTTCCATATGGTTCCCTGGCTTTAGGGAATATATGGAGGGCAGACCCATCCAGAGTCCGGCAGTCTATCTGAGCTTAGGCGACCGGGAGGAAAAGACCAGAAATCCGGTCGTGGCCCGGGTGGGGACTGCCATCCGGGAGGCCTGGGCCTGCCTTCGGGACAGGGGAGTGAACTGTACTCTGGAATGGAATAAGGGCAACCACTTTAAGAATCCGGATCTGAGGACAGCCAGGGCCTTTGCCTGGCTGATGAAGCAGGAGCCGGTCTTGTAGATGCCGGGTTTCTAAGTAAGAGCCGGTCCTGTAGATGCCGGGTTTCTAAGTATGAGCCGGCCCTGTAGCCGGCGGGCTTTTAAGTATGAGCCGGACTATGTCGGATCATGTCGGGCCGGAAAGTAATATGCCGGAAAGAGGGATTAAAAACCCGGCTGGAAGAAAATTGCTATAGAGGCCTATCTATGATAAAATCAGGTTAAATCTAATAGGGAAACAAACAAAGAGGTGCCGGCAGGTTCTTTTGTGTACATAGGTGGGAAAGCCTGGGAAAGTTTGAAAAGCTGACAGGTCTTTCGTTTTATGGAGAGGAATAAAAAGGAGTGGTTACTATGAGAAGAAAACATTTGCTCTGTCTGACAGCTCTGCTGCTCGTCCTGGCAGGGTCAGTCCTGCTGGCAGGCTGCGGTCAGACCAAAAAGTACAAAATTACCGTTAAAGCCGAGGATTACATGGTGAGAAACTGTCCTGCCAGTGCCAGCGAAGGGGAGACGGTTACCCTGGAGATAGCGGATGTTACGGATGCCTATGTTTATGTCTGGGTAAACGGGGATAAGGATTATGGCCATTATAACAAGGAAGGTCTCTATGAGTTCATCATGCCGGCGGAGGATGTGACCATAGAGGTGGATGTAATCGGCAATGGCCTGGCAAGGACTCCGGCCGGAAAGCCTGTCTAAGCTGTGGAGGCAGAAAGTTTATACAGGCTGCAAAGCCCGGGAAAGCTGCATAATTTACGGAGGTAGAAAGACTGTACAGGCTGCAAAGCCCGGGAAAGCTGCATAAACTGCGAAGGCCGGAAAATCCAGGCAAGGGGAAAAGGCCTGCTTTTGTGGAAAACTGATGATTTGTTTTGAGAGGTCCGTGGAAAAACGGGCCTCTTTTTCAAATATTGATGCAGGAATTATGACTTGTGAACTATATAGAAATATTTTAACATATTGAAAGCTACTTTCTTTTATACTAATATTTTATTAAACTGGGGTCTGTTTGCCCTATTATTCCAAAAGAAATATATGACAGGAAGACGGACAGAGACATTAGAATGACAGAAAGGAGAATATATGGAACAGTTATTAAGGAAGATCAAGCAGGTGCAGCATTTAAGTCCTGACTGTATTATGTGTGCATTTAATAAATATATTGACAAGTATCCGGACAACGTATCCCAGGCCGAGAAGGTGGACTATATGCAAAAGGTTATGACCATGATGGCAGAAGCCGACCTGTCCACAGCGATTCCGGTAATCATCCGGGATATCGACCAGCTCCGGATTGAGATGTTTGGCTTTACCGATGATTATACAGAGATCAAAAAGCATTTTAACCAGATGCTCTTAGACCAGGCAGATAATTTCCGGGAAAGGATCCGGCAGGCAGACGACCCCCTGATGCTGGCCCTGCAGCTGTCCCTGGTGGGGAATTATATCGACTTTGGCGTAGTGGACTATATTGATGAGGATTTTCTCAACCAGCTGCTCAAGGAGGCAGAAGGGAAAACCCTGGACCAGGGGACTTACCTGAAACTGAAAGAGGACCTGGCCAGGGGAGGCCGGCTGGTCTTCTGTACAGACAACTGTGGGGAGATTGTCATGGACCGGCTGCTGATCGAAGTGATCAAGGATATGTATCCGGACATTTCTGTCTCTGTACTGGTGAGGGGCATGGATACCCTCAATGACGCCACCATGGACGATGCCAGACAGGTGGGTCTGACCCAGATAGACCAGGTGGACCAGGTGGTCGGCAATGGCAACAATATTATGGGAACCTGGTTTCCGGAGATTTCCCCGGAAGCAGCGGACCTGCTTAAGTCGGCGGACATAATCATGGCCAAGGGTCAGGCTAATTTTGAGACCATGAGGCGGAGCGACCTGAATATTTACTATCTCTTCCTGTGTAAATGTGATTATTTTGCCGGTATGTTTGGCGTGGAGAGATTGTCAGGTATGCTGATTAATGACCGGGATCCCCGCAATAACCAGCAGGCCGGGACAGAAAAGAAAAGCTAAATTTGCCGGAAAGAGGGCCCGGACCAGAAGGACAACAGAAGAGACATGTTGTAGGCAAATGAGGAAGAAGAACAACAGAAGAGACATGCCAGAAGTCAGAAAAGGCTAACGGCCAATTGAGTGGAAGAAAAAGATCGGAGGCCGGTAATGATGAAAAAAATGATTGTCTGCGATATGGACAAAACCCTTTTAAATGACAAACAGCAGCTGAGCAGGCTGACCAGGGAAACCTTAAAAACAATCACAGACCGGGGTATTGTTTTCGCTGCGGCCAGTGGAAGATCCAGGCCTAATCTGGAGGATTTTTTCCAGGGAATTCCCTTTGCTTCTATTTCCGATAACGGTTCGACCCTCTATGATGTGGACGGGAGCCTGATCTGGTATGAGGACTGCACCTATGAGCAACTGAAGGGAATCTGGCAGTTGATCATGGATACAGATTTTCTCCATCCAGTCTTCTGCGGCCTGAAAAAAAACTATGTGCTGGAAGCCGAGACGGAGGCGGCCAGGGAGGTTGCCTGGCATTATTTCAATGGCTTTAATGGCCGTGTGGGGCTGGTTTCGTCCATTGAGGAGGTCTTTGACAGGGACCGGCTGGTGAAGATTTCCCTCCATACCAGCCTTGACGGGTCCGAAGAGCAAAAGGGTCTCAGACTGCTCAAAGATTACATGGACCAGTTTATGATCAGGCTTTCCGGTGAGGGATGGATTGATGTGATCAGCAAGAAAGCCTCCAAGGGGATCGCCTACGAGAGGCTGTGTGCCCACCTGGGGCTGGAGCCGGAAGAAACCATGGTTTTCGGCGATTATCTCAATGATCTGGATATGCTGGTACTCTGCCCTGACTCCTGGTGTATGCTCAATGGTCATCCGGAGGTTAAGAAGCAGTGCCGCCATGTCACAAGATATACCAATGACCAGGATGGTGTGGCCAGGGAAATCATCAGGACTTTGGGACTGGATGGCTGAAAATTAATATCTGCAGCCTTGTCCTGCCCAGAAGAGTTGCCGGAGGGCTGACGATTGGGGTTAAGCTTGTCCGGTCATGGATTTCCCATAATGAAAAGAAGATTTTACTGCTTTGGTGGATTTGGCAATGCTACTATATATTATATATAGACAGAATAATCATCCATAAAACCATCCTTTGTCTAGTAGAGGAACTAAGAAATATAGATAAATCGCTTAAAATGGAAAAGATAAGGTGTTCAAATGACTGGGAAGAAGACTGAGAATACAAGCGAAAAAAGAATGCATATCCTGGGCACAGGAACAGCGACCGTATCAAAATATGTGAACACGGCCTGTGTTTTTGATGACGGGGAAAGCCTTTTCCTGGTGGACGGGACCGGAGGCTCTGATGTCCTCCGTTGTTTTGATGCCATGAATCTGGACTGGAGTAAAATGCATTATGGATTTCTGAGCCATGAGCATACAGATCATTTTCTTGGCATGATCTGGGTCCTGCGTAACATCGGGGAATTGATCATAAATGATGCCTATGAAGGAGACTTTTACCTTTATGGCAATGATGTGGTCCTGGATAAGGCTTACAAGGTCTGCCAGATGATTATAAAGCCTCAGGGAATGGCCCTGATCGGGACCAGGATTCACCTGGTCGTGGTGGAGGATATGGAAGAGATGGACCTGTGGAACTGCCACTTTACCTTTTTTGATATCGGGTCCACCAAAGCCAAACAGTTTGGCTTTCATATGGTCTGGCCCGACGGCACCCGTCTGGTCTTCCCGGGGGATGAGCCAGTGACAGAACATGGGGAGCAGTTCTGCGGCGATGCCGACTGGCTGCTGTCAGAGGCCTTCTGCCTGGACCGGGACAGGGCCATCTACAGGCCGGAACGCTACCACCATCTGACGGTAAAGGAGAGCAGCATGATGGCCCAGAAGCACCATGTGAAGAATCTCCTGCTCTGGCACACCGAGGATGACACCTTTGGCCAGAGAAAGAAATTATATACGGAAGAGGCCTCCCGCTATTACGATGGCAATATATGGGTTCCCGACGACTGGGAAACCATTTCCCTTTAAGCAGCAGGCAGTTTTTTTGAAAGACTATTTATTATTCCAACCATCCTGAAATGATTTTATCAGAACTCTTTCCATAGAAATGCTAAAATAAAATGTAACCTTTTGACCATGTATTGGGATGACAAATGTCTGGGGTAATCATATGGATGAGATGCAAAAAGCGATTATTCTTGCCGGAACCTTTGATACCAAAGGGGAAGAGTATAAATATGTGAAATCTTTGTTTGACGAGTTGGAAATAGCCACCATTCTCATTGATACCGGCGGCAGGGAGCCGGCTTTTGAGCCGGATATCTCCGCGGATAAGGTGGCAGAGCTGGCAGGTTATAATCTGCAGCAGTTAAGAGAAGACAATGACCGGGGCCGGATGGTCACGGCCATGATGGAAGGCCTGCAGATGCTGGTTCCTTACCTTTATGAGAAAGGATCTGTGGCAGGCATGCTGGGTCTGGGAGGCTCGGGAGGAACCTCCATTCTGACACCGGCCATGAGGACCCTGCCCTGGGGTGTGCCCAAGATCATGGTATCCACCATGGCAGGAGGCAATGTAGCCCCCTATGTGGGGACCAGTGACCTGATTATGTTCCCCTCCATCGCGGATATTTCCGGTCTCAACCGGATCACCCGCTTTGTCCTGCGGGGAGCAGTCCAGGCCATGGCAGGTATGTTGGGCTGCACCAGGACCTTGTCAGAGGACCAGTATCCGGACAAGCCCAGGATTGCGGCCACCATGTACGGAGTGACCACACCCGGGGTGACAGCGGCCCGCAAACTCTTGGAAGACAATGGCTTTGAGGTCATTATTTTCCATGCCAGCGGCACCGGAGGCAGGGTTATGGAGCAGCTGATCGATGCGGGAGCCTTCTGTGGTGTTCTTGATCTGACCACCACGGAATGGTGTGATGAACTCTTCGGCGGCATTATGGCAGCCGGGCCCAACCGCAGCGAGGCGGCTTCCAGAAATCATATCCCCCAGGTGGTATCCCCGGGAGCCATGGACATGGTAACCTTCGGCCCTATGGATACTGTGCCGGAAAAATATGCCGACAGAAAGAAGCATGTCCACAATCCCATGGTTACTGTCATGAGGACCAATGTGGAGGAAAATAAAGCTTTGGCCACTAAGCTGGCGGAGAAGATCAACCGGGCCCAGGAATATACCGTTCTCCTGCTGCCCCTCAAGGGTCTGTCCGGCGTGGATGCCCAGGGCAAGGTCTTCTGGGGACCGGAAGAGGACAAGGCCTTGTTTGACACTCTTAAGGAAAAGGTGGATGTGAAGAGGATTCCTGTCATTGAGCTGGACTGCAATATCAATGATGAGGAATTCGGAGAGGCAGCGGCAGTTATTCTCATGGAGATGATCTTCCACAAATACCAGCCGGCAGGCCAGTAGTAAGAAAGCATAAAAAAACCAGGATAGATGACTCATTCCTAAGGAAGAGAGGACATGTCTACCCTGGTTTTTTAAATTCTATTTATCCGGGACGCTTGAAGACGGTCCCTGATTCGTAATCAGGCCTTAGCTGACCGCCTCGATGCCTTTCTCTTCGGGGTCGTCCCGGAAGAGAGAGTAGGCGATGTTGGTAGAATGGTCACCGATACGCTCAAGAGCAATGACGGTATCTGTAAAGATCAGGCCGATTGCAACAGAGGTAGTACCCTTGGAAAGGCTCTGTACCTGATGGTCTTTGAGGGTGGTTTCCATATCATCAACCTGGTTCTCAAGGGTGATGATCTCCTGGATATCTGACTTATCATAACAGATAAAGGAGTACATACTTTTTTCGTAGAGCTCATGAACATTGTCATACATAGCCTGAAGCTCTTCCTTGCCCCGCTCGGTGAATTCCTCGCCCAGGTCCTTCTTCTTCTGGGCATCCTCAGTAAAGTTAACTGCATGGTCACCAATTCTTTCCAGGTCAATTACTACGTGGAAGAGACTGCCGATCCGGTTGGAGTCGGCCAGAGGCAGTTCGTAACGGTTGATATCAACCAGATACTTGGTGATGGCGCTGCTCAGCCAGTCAATGACTTTCTCCCGTGCAGCTACCTGTTCTATCTTTTCCTGACTAAAGGAAAATAGGGTGGACATGGCGTCCTCTAAGTTGTCATCTACTAAGTTAGCCATACGGCCAATCTCCTGGACTACCTGAATCACTGCTGTGGAAGGTGCGAACTTGGCACTGTCAGAAGTGATATAAAGGAATTTCTCTTCCATGATCTGGTCTGCCACTTCCGGTCCGTCCGGATATACCTTCTTGGTGATGGCCACAAACTGGTCAACGAAGGGCAGGAAAATCACGGTCTGGAAAACCTTGAAGACCGTATTGGCATTGGCTACGAAACGGTTGTAATTATCGGCTCCGTCAATGGATGAGATCGCGCTGATGATCGGGCCGTGGAAGAAGATAAGCAGTACGCTGATAATAATCATACCGAATAATTCCAGAAGCAGGAAGATCAGGGCAGTTCTCTTGGCATCCTTGCTGGCTCCCATACCAGCCATAAGGGTGGGGGTACAGGCACCGACATTGGCGCCGAGGATGTAGAAACAGCAGCTGAGCAGGGGTACCAGGCCGCTTCCGGCTAACAGTACCAGGACACTGACCGTTACAGAAGAAGACTGGGTAATCAAAGTGAAAATCAGTCCTACGATAAGGGCAATGACCGGATTGCTGAGGATGCTGAAATACTGCATGATTACCGGATGCTCAGGTATGGCTGAAAGAGCAGCGGACATACTGCTGATTCCCAGGAAAAGGGCACCGAAACCGAAGATGATCTCAGCGATCTTCCTAAGCAGGGGCTTCTTACCGAACATGATAAGGACTGCTCCCAGGAATACGATGAAGGGTGCTACAGCCGTAAGTTTCAAAGATACTAACTGGGAAGTAATGGTGGTACCGATGCTGGCACCAAAGGTGATACCGACAGACTGTTCCAAAGTCATCAGACCGGCATTAACCAGGTTTACTTCCATAACAGTACAGGCTCCGGATGACTGGATGATGGCTGTAAACAGTGCACCAAACAGTACTCCGGTAAAACGGTTGCTGGTTACCTTGGCCAGCAGGTCTCTCATCTTGTCGCCGGCCGCTTTCTGCAGACTTTCTCCCATGAACTTCATGCCGAATAGGAATAGACCTAAACCGGCAATTAATTCGGTCAACATCTCAAACATATTTTTCTCCTTTTTTTCTCTCTGGTAAACTAGCCAGATAATCACGGGTTATCCCGTAGCCGAAAAGTCGTGTGAGCAAAAAAAGATACTCCGCCCCCTCACGATAACATACAAAAGTAAAAATGTATAGCCAGTATTTGTAAAAATAAAGTAAAATAGGCGCCTATATTTAAGAAAGATTTTTGCACTTAGGAAGATTTTTGCCAACTGATATTTTATTTTAGAAGAAGAGAGCAATAAAGAAATAGTTAACAAAAAAAGGAGATGCAGGCAGGAAAATATAAGAGAAAAATGGAAAATAAAAAAAGGAAGAAAACCTTAAACATTCGGAATATCCCGGCAGGAAAGGACCTGTAAAAGGGTGGAAAATATGGGCAGGGAAGGCTATATTGGGAGGCGTAAATTGCCAGCAGGGCAGGATATATTAAGGAAGTGAGATCTAACAGGACGGGATATAGGTAAGGGGAAGGATGTATTAACAGGCTAAGATGGAGTAACAGAGAAAAATGTATTCATAGGACAAGACCGGTTAATGTGGTAGAATAAGGAAAAGCTTTATTATTATATTAGGAAAAAATGGCATGAAGAGGAGGACAGCAGAGATGACGAAATATGATGCAAAGCATGTAATAGAAGTAAATGGGGTAAGGCTCCACTATGCGGTGGCCGGCCAGGGAAAGCCGGTGGTTCTGGTCCATGGAAACGGGGAGGACCATGACCTTTTTGACGTGGAGATTGGCCAGCTGTCAGAAGCCGGCTATAAGGTATACGCACCGGATTCCAGAGGCCATGGGGCCAATGAGCCCCTGAAAGAATATCATTATGACGATATGGCAGAGGACATCTACCAGTTCATAAAGGCTCTGGACCTGGATAAACCGGCCCTCTATGGCCACAGTGACGGTGGGATCATCGCCTTGCTTCTGGAGCTTCACCATCCCGGAACCCTGGCCCTCATGGCCATCAGTGGAACCAACCTTCACCCGGAGGGCCTTATTCCGTCATTTTTAGAGGAGTATACCGAGCTTAATAAAAAAGAGCCGGACCCCCTGATCAGCCTCATGCTGACGGAGCCCCACATCGATCCCTCCTCTCTGAAGCAGATCACTATTCCGGTTCTGCTTACGGTGGGAGACCATGACCTGATTCTTCCCGAGGAAACAGACCGGATCGCCGCCAATCTGCCTGATTCTGAGCTGGTGGTTGTGGAGGAGGCAGACCATGGCAGCTATATCGTGGACAGTCCGGTCATGGGGAGATTGCTCATAAACTTCCTCCGGGAAAGAGGGTATTAATAACAAAGAAACTATTAATAACGAGGAATTAACAGAACAATATTATGAAGCAGATGATTATCGGTAGATCATCAATTGTGGAGGGTTAACAGCAGAAAAATAACCGTAGATAATTAACAGCAGGGAATTGACAGCAGACAAGGAATCAGGGGCCAGGGATGGCCTCTTTTTCCTTCCGGTAAGACCTGATCCGCAGTCTGACATTTTCCTGCAGGTTGCGGTAGAAAAACTTGTAGTCGTAGACATGGTAGGCACCCTGGGGTAAGCCGG
>CAMOZD010000003.1 GCA_946630645.1 uncultured Lachnospiraceae bacterium | reverse complement strand
GCCTGGGATACTGTTCAAGCCTGGGATACTGTTCAAGCCTGGGATACTGTTCAAGCCTGGGATACTGTTCAAGTTTAGGATACTGTTCAAGCTTGGAAGATTGCTTAAGCTTGGGATACTATTTATATAGAAGAAAGGAAAGACCATGGAATTTTTAGAATTAGCAAAGAAGAGATATTCTGAGAGAAGGTTCTCCAGCCGCCAGGTAGAGGGGGCCAAGATCGCCAAATTATTAGAGGCAGGCAGGCTGGCTCCCACAGCCCATAATCTGCAGCCCCAGAGAATTTATGTGATTGCCAGCGAAAAGGCAAGGCAGGGCCTTGTGCAGGTTACGCCCATGACCTATGGGGCACCACTGGTTTTCCTGGTCTGCTATGATAAAAATGTCAGCTGGAAGAATACGAAGGACCGCTGTTATGATAATTATGACTCTGGTGAGGTGGACGCGGCCATCGCGGCCACATCCATGATGATGGAAGCCACTGACCTTGACCTGGTTTCCCTCTGGGCAAGGGCCTTTGATTCAAAAGACCTGATCGACCTTTTCGGCCTGCCGGAAAATATTATTCCTGTCTGCCTGCTCTCGGTGGGATATCCCTCAGAGGCCAGCAAGCCTTCCAGGCTTCATGACAGCAGAAAGGATATCGACGAAATTGTCCGGGTCCTCTAGGAAAGAACAAAAGAAGGGCAGGATTGTCTGGGTTGATGTCCTGCGGGGCTGGTCCATTTTAAGTATGGTGGCCTATCACGGCATGTGGGACCTGGTCTATCTCTATGGCCTGAAGGCGGACTGGTACAAGGGTCTGGCTGGTTTTGTATGGCAGCAGAGCATCTGTATTGTTTTTATAGGCCTGGCCGGCTTTTGCTGGTGCCTGGACAGTCATCCAGCCAAGCGAGGTCTGCTGGTGTCTGCCGGTGGGCTGCTGGTGACAGCCGTCACCTATATTGCCGCCTACCAGGCCCGGGTAGTTTTCGGGGTTCTGACCCTGATTGGTGCCTGCATACTGTTGATGATTCCCCTGGACAGACTCCTGGGACCGGTCCGGCAAAGCTGGCCCGGAGGGGGAACCGTCCTGTCATTCCTGGCTTTTGTCCTTTTTTACCATATCAATGAGGGAAGGATTGGCTTAGCAGGCAGGACCCTCTGTTTCCTGCCCCAGGGTCTTTACCGCAATCTCTTTACTACTTTTCTGGGCTTTCCCATGGCGGGATTTTACTCCTCGGATTACTTTTCCCTGCTGCCCTGGTTTTTTCTCTTCCTGACGGGTTATTTTCTTTATGGGATTTATGAGCGGAGCCAGGCAGGGACAGTAGCTGGAATGGAAACCAGTGACCGGGACCAGGTGGAAGAAAAGGATGGCTGCGGAACTTGTGACCGGCAACCGGATAAGAAAGCCGGAACCGGACCCGGCCGGAAGGGAGTCCTGGACCGGGCAGTCAGACAGGCCGGCGGCCTCCTGGCTATGCTGGGTCGTCATTCCTTCCTGATTTATCTGCTTCATCAGCCCCTGTTATCCCTTGTTTTTTCTCTTCTACTGGGAGATTTTTAGCCGGGGAGCCTCAAATGACGTCTGTCAGCTGTTGCTTCTTAAGAAAATATGATAGAATAAAAATATATTACAACAAGGATAATTAGTAACAGGCCACAAGCCTTTTAACAGGCCGCAAGCCTTTGCTGCCGGGGCCAGCCAAGGGGGCCGGCCCGGTCTGTGCCTTAGAATAGGGAGGTAGTTATGGATTTAAATTTTGAGACGATCAGTGCCATGATCATTGCCGGCCTTTTAGGCTACGGTCTGGGTATGCTTTTTAAGAAATGGAGAAAATGACGCGCCGGAGTCAGCTTGTTTTATTGGATTATTGCCCGGAAGATGCACCGGACCATGGCTTTTAGCAAGGACCTGACTATGACCGGCCAGCCACCGTGGGGGTGACTTGTTTTGGGAATCAATGATAAATAAGTAACTTTGAGACGGGCTGATTTATCTGAATCAAGCCAGGAGCAAAAATAGGAGGATAAATATATGGCAAAAAAGATACTTGCCTTAATCGGTGAGGATTTTGAAGATCTTGAGCTTTCTTACCCGGTGCTGCGGCTGCGGGAGGAAGGCTGCCAGGTGGATATCGTCGGTGACAAGGCCGGCTTCACCTACCATGGCAAATATGGTGTACCTTTTGATTCTGACTATGCTTTCGGCGATGTAGATCCGGCAGACTATGATGGCCTGCTGGTTCCGGGAGGATGGGCACCTGACAAGCTGCGCCGCTATCCGGAGGTTCTTAACATTGTCCGTGTGATCAATGACGCAGGCAAGCCTATTGGTGAGATCTGCCACGCCGGCTGGGTTCTGATCTCAGCGGGTATTCTTGAGGGAAAGACAGTGACCAGCACCCCGGGGATCAAGGATGACATGGCCAATGCCGGGGCAACCTGGGTGGATGAGGCTTCTGTGGTGGATGGCAACATCGTTTCTGCCAGAAGACCTCCGGACCTGCCTGCCTACATGAAGGACTATATTAAGGTGCTTTTTGGAAAATAATATAAGCATATAACAAATCCCGGGGAACCGTCCTCCTTATTCAGGACGGTTCCCCGGGATTTTATGACAGGATTTATTTTTCAGCCGGCTTTGTACTGGGGAAGACGAAGCTCCCTTAAGGCCATGGCTATATTGACAGTGGCCGCAAGAAAGTCTGCCACGGGGCCGGCATACATGATTCCGTCGATCCCCATAAAAAGAGGCAGGATGATCAGCAGGGGCAAAAGAAAGATAATCTGCCTGGTCAGGGATAAGAAGGCACCTGTTCTGGGCTTGCCGATGGCAGTAAAGAAATTGGAAGTAATGGGCTGGATGAAATTCAGGAAGGTGAAAAACAAGAAAATTCTGAAATAATTGACCGCAAAGGTAAAATATTCTTCCGTACCATTTCCAAAGAGGGATATAATCTGCCGGGGTGCCAGCTGGAAAAGGAAAAAGGAGATTGTGGCGATAAAGGCCCCGGCGGCCATGGCCTGGAAATAGGCCTGTCTGACCCTGCCGTGCCTGCCTGCCCCATGATTAAAGCTGGCTATGGGCTGTAGACCCTGGGAGATGCCGATGACAAAGGACATAAAGAGCATATTTACCTTAGTGATAATTCCTACACAGGCTATGGGGATCGCCTCTCCATACACAGACTGGGCCCCGTAAAATTTGAGGGAATTATTCATGACAATCTGGACAATCATCATGGCTACCTGGTTGGAAAAAGGAGCGATACCCAGGGAACTGATCCGGCTGACATAAGTCTTCCTGACCAGCAGGTGGTCCCTGCCAAGGGTGACCGTCTTGCATCTCATGAGGAAAAAGACGACCAGCAGGGCTGAGAATATCTGTCCTATAATGGTAGCCGCAGCCGCCCCGGCCATACCCCAGTGGAAGCCAAAGACGAAGAGGGCGTCAAGAACAGTGTTGATGATGGCACCGCTGATATTGCAGATCATGGTGATCTGGGGCCGCCCGTCGGCCCGGATCAGGTGGCCGCCTCCGGTGGTGAGAATCAGAAAAGGAAATCCCAGGGAGGTGATCCTGGTATAGGTCTGGGCATAGGCCAGCACATCCTGGGGAGAGCCGAAGAAAAGCAGCAGGGGGGTCAGAAAAACCTGGGTGAAGATACAGAGAACCAGGCCGCAGCCAAAGAGCATGGCGGCGGCATTGCCCATGTAATGGACGGCCCTGTCTTTGTCTCCCTCTCCCATGGCAATGTTAAAGCTGGAGGCACCGCCAATCCCGAAAAGAAGAGCGATGGCCACACAGGAGGTGGACAGGGGGAAGGCGATATTGGTGGCAGCATTGCCCAGGGGGCCCACTGCCTGGCCGATAAAGAACTGGTCTACAATATTATAGAGAGAGCCGACCAGCATGGCGATGATACTGGGTATGGTAAACTGGGCCAGGAGGCGGCCGGTGGGTTCTGTACCAAGGGGGTTAGCCCTGTCCTTTCCCGCCTGGTCTGCATTTCCTTTTATAGCTTTCATGGAGATCACCATTTTTCTTTCTTTTAGTATTTATGACTATAGGGCCCTGGAAACAGGATCTTTTCCGTTAGGGCCGGCTTGAAAATTATACTTTGAAATGATTGAACTGTCAACGACCCGCTGATATAATGGAAAAAATTACAGGGCCATTCTGCCTGAAGCAAGTCCTGTGATTCATTGCGATAATATTTTTGTGAGGAGACAGGCCTCTCTTTGCCGTCTGTTTCGGAGATGGAGCTGATATTATGGAAAAAATAAAAGTAAATCCTTTCCGGTCTATGGCAGATACTGCCGGCCGGTATTTCACATGGAGAGAGGAGACAGAGAATAAACTGTGGTGCAGAGCCCTGAATCTTCTGATTAACCTGGCCCTGGCCCTGGCCGCCGTCCTTCCCCTGATGTGGAAGATTTATCAGACGGTGCCCTTTACCTATGAGGTTAATGATGATTCGGCCCTGGTCCAGATCCTGGACGGATCCTTTACCGGGACGCCTGACCCCCATTCTATCTTTGTCAGGTATCCCCTGTCATGGATCATAGCCCGCCTTTACCAGGCCAATCCCACCATAGTCTTCCGGGACTTGCGGCTGGAAAATGTCAACTGGTATGTGACGGTTTTTACCATCCTTACCAGTTTTGCCCTGGTGGCGGTTCTCTTTCGGATCCTTAACTATTTCAAGGCCAACCGCCTGCTATGGTGTCTGTTTTTTGACATGGCCTTCCTGCTGGGCTGGCTGTCTTGCTTTTCCAGCATGACTTTTTCGACGGCAGCGGCCTTCATGGGCTGTATGGCTGTCCTGTACTTTGCCTTCGAGAGCCCGGAAGAGGCGTGGAGACCCTGGAATATTGCTGTCCTGGCAATTTTGATGACCGTCTCCTGGAGCTATCGCAAGCCCTGTCTTTATATGGTTCTTCCGGTTCTGGGCATTGAACTTCTAATAAAATATAACCGCCGGTTTTTTAAGTCCTGGAAACCCTGGTTTCTCTGTACCATGATAGGCATACTGGCTGTTGGCGTCCTTCAGATGGACAACAGGGCCTACGGCAGCAACCAGTGGAAAAGATACCTGATCTACAATCATGCCAGGGCCTATCTGCAGGATTATGCCGGCTTTCCCCAGTATGAGGAAGCCATGGATTTTTACCAGTCCATAGGTATGAACGAGAGTGTCCGTGACGCCATGGCCAACTACACCTATTGCCTGGTGGACGGCTTCAGGACAGACTGGGTTGAGGAAACCTACAATTATGTCAGAAGCCAGGAGCCTGACGAGGCCCTGAGCAAGCGGGCACTGGCCGCCGTTCCCACGGCGGACCAGTACATGACGGAGTCAGAGGATGTCAACAGCAGCCTGGTAAATGCAGCCAGGTATTGCTGGCTTCTGCTGCTGGTTCTTTTTCCGGTCAGCCTGGTTTTCTGCTGGGACCGGGGTTTTTTCAGCCATTTACAGCAGCTCCTGTCCATAGTCGCTACGGCTGTGGTAGTGAGACTGGAATGGGTCTATCTGGCCATGAATGGCAGATTTCCCCTGAGAGTCAAAGAGGCCATCTGGCTGCTGACCTTTTCTACAGGCTTCGCCCTGGCGGCCAGGCTGGCCGGCCAGTGGAGGGGAAAACCTTTTAGCAGGATTCCTTTCCTGGTCCAGCTTATTCTGCTGGCTCTCTTCTTGAGGACAGACCCCATCAAGCCGGTCATAGAGACAAGGGCTCTGGTCCAGAGACAGGAGCTGGCCGCCGGGTCCGAGAAAGCGGAGGTGGCAGCTTACTGCGGCAGTCACCCGGACAAATTCTATGTTATTGATACCAGGAGTGTAACAAAGGGAACCGGCCCCGGGGATGATCTTCATCAGGGCAACTGGTTCCTTACAGGAAGCTGGATGGCCTACAGTCCGGTCTATGACCAGAAGCTGAAGGCTGCCGGTACCGACAACCTGGCTTCTTCCTTCCTGCTTAGGGAGGATGTATATCTGATCACCCAGGGCAGTAAAAACATTGCCCGGCTCATGGGCATTGAAGACGAGGACAGGGTCCAGGCAGATATTGTCGATGAGTTCATGACATCAAATAATCTGTTTTTTGAGGTTTATAAGGTCAGGAGTGTGAATTGACATGCAGGTTAATGATAAGCAGGAAAAGGGACTTTCCCCAGGCCGCCGCAGGCGGAAGAGTGAAAGAAATAATAAATCCGGCTTTTTTAAAAAGACCGGTAGTCCTGACGGTAAGACAGACAGTGGTCCTTCCCAGGTCAAAGAAGATGGGAAAGAAGCTGCCGGCAGAGAGTATAAAGAAACTGCTGACAAAGACCAGGAGGAAGCCGCCGGGAGGGACCAGGCAAAAGCTGCCGGCAGAGACCGGGAAAAAGCTGCCGGCAGAGATCAGGCAAAAGATGCCGGCAGAGACCGGGAAGAAATATCCAAAAAGAGGCAGGGAAAGTCATCCGGAAAAGACCGGAAAGAAAAGAAACCTGTCCCTGGGATTTTCTCCCTCCTGTGGAGCCTGCTGGGGGTCCTGGCTTTGGTGGCTGCCTGCCTTGGTACATGGCAGTACATGAAGGAACATAATATGGTCCAGCGCCGGACAGTGACTGGTGGCCAGGCTGACCTGGAAAAGCTTGATGTAGAGCCATACCCGGGAACCTTGCTGGCTAAAAAGAGTAATTCTCTTGATGGGGTGCCCTTTTACAGCGGGCCAGGGAGCTCAGAGCAGACAGGGCTTTTCCCTGAAGGAAAATGTATTCAGGTTACAGAGTTCACAGAACTGGATGGCTTAAGATGGGTTCATGCTTCCTACTGTGGCCTTGACGGATGGCTGTCAGACAAATATGTCCTGGTCCTGACCAGGGAAGCCATCTACATAAAGCCCGGGACCCTAGTCTATGTCAATGCCATGACAGAAAAAGGAATCCAGGGCTATGCCCGGCCGGATATGGCCAGTGAAGTGGTAAGAAGCGGCCTCCTTTATGGGGAGGAATTCACTGTGGAGGAGCTGGACCATGGCTGGGGACGGGTGACCGACCAGGGGGAGACCTTCTGGATCAATATGTATTTTATGGGGAGTTATCCTTCTGAATATTGGAAAGTGGAATCCTTAAGATCCTCGGAAGGCATCAATTTAAGACAGGAGCCGGACGAGCATAGCAAGAGTCTGGGCAAGGTTCCGGAGAACCAGGAAGTCCTTGTCCTGGAATTCCACAAGGGCTGGGGAAGAGTCGAATACGGAGGCCTTTCCGGATGGCTTAAGCTCAGCTATATGAGCCCTGACAAGCTGCCGGACCAGCGCTGATATTTACTGTTTAATAGAGAGGAATATCTATGAAGATTGGCGGAAAAGACTTTGACACAGAGAAACATATGTATGTCATGGGCATACTGAATGTGACGCCGGATTCTTTCTCAGATGGAGGCCGCCACAATGAAATAGACCGGGCCCTTGCCCATGCCGGGGAGTTGATCCGCCAGGGAGCGGCCATTATCGATGTTGGCGGGGAATCCACCAGACCCGGCTTCCGGCCAGTCCCGGACCAGGAGGAGATTGAGCGGGTCGTTCCGGTGATTGAGAGACTCAGGACTGAGTACGATACCGTCATTTCCGTGGATACCTGCAAAAGCAGGGTGGCAGAAGCGGCCTTAAAGGCCGGTGCCCATATGGTTAATGATATATGGGGGCTGAAATACGATAAAAGGATGGCGGAAGTGATTGCCGGCTACCAGGTACCCTGCTGCCTCATGCATAACAGGGCCAGGGCGGAATACGGGGATTTCATGACGGATGTAAAGAAAGACCTGGAGGATTGCCTTACCCTTGCCGGCAAAGCGGGGATTGGCCGGGACCGGATTATCCTTGACCCGGGCGTAGGCTTCGGGAAAAGCTATGAGAATAATCTGGAGATCATTGCCCGGCTGGAGGAGCTTGCAGATTTTGGCTGTCCCCTTCTCCTTGGTACATCAAGGAAGTCTGTCATTGGGCTGACCCTGGATCTTCCCGTGGACCAGAGGGAGGAAGGAACGGCGGCGACCACTGTCATAGGCAGGATGAAGGGCTGCTCTTTTGTGAGGGTCCATGACGTCCGGACAAATATCCGGGCCATCCGGATGACAGAGGCGGTCCTTTCCTACAGCCGTTCCAGGGCATGAGAGCCTGAAAGAAAGCATCAGACAAAAAAATAAAGGAACAGTCTGAGGAGGATTATCCAGGCTGAAGCTGAAAAAGGACAGGAGCCCTGGGGGAATCTTGTCCTTTTCCTATAAAAAGGAACGGGCAGGATCTGTCCTGCCCGCCTGCTTATTGCTTTTCAAAAGTAATTTTGGTGCCGTTGTCCTCCCAGATCAGGTACTGGGCCATGCCGGACATGTTCATGGGATAGCCGTTGCTGTTGAGAAGCTGAATGCCTCCGTTGACTACCTTCCACTTGCCGGCTGAGCTGTCCGTACCGGACTTGATAATTGAGCTGCCGTCATCAAAAAGAGAGAAGCCGAAACCCAGTTCTTCCCCGGATAAAGACTGGCCCTGGTACTCGCCTTCAATGGCGGTCCAGTCGCCGACATACTGGTTTCCCTCCTTGGTTTGTTTGCAGCCCGAAAGTGCGACACTGCAGCTGCACAGGGTCACGGCGGCAATGATAATAAGAAAATGCTTTTGCCTTAACTTGTCCATAAACCAGATTCCCCTCCCCTTCTCATGTTTTATTATAACGAATTCCGTCTTTTTTTACAATATAAAGAGCGTAAAGTAAAAGATTATTTCGTTGACATTCATTTTTTATGGTGCTAACATTACATAGATTAATTAGAAGAGTTAAAGGATACCAGGGCGCTTTCACTGCGTTTGGATATGTACATAATGCCAAAGGAGGTACTTTATGCCACAGAGAACTGACATACATAAGGTTTTGATCATTGGTTCGGGTCCGATCATCATCGGTCAGGCCTGCGAATTTGACTATTCCGGAACCCAGGCCTGCAAGGCTTTGAGGAATCTGGGATATCAGATTGTGCTGGTTAATTCGAACCCGGCAACAATTATGACAGACCCGGAGATGGCGGATGTCACCTATATTGAGCCCCTTAACGTAGAGAGACTTGAGGAGATTATCGCCAAGGAGAGACCGGATGCCCTTCTCCCCAATCTGGGAGGCCAGTCCGGACTGAATCTCTGTGCTGAGCTGAATAAGGCAGGAGTTCTGGATAAGTACCAGGTTAAGGTCATTGGTGTCCAGGTGGACGCCATTGAGCGGGGCGAGGACCGTATTGAGTTCAAGGAGACCATGGAGGCCCTGGGTATTGAGATGGCCAGGTCTGAGGTTGCCTACAGTGTGGACCAGGCTCTGGAGATCGCGGAGAAGCTCCATTATCCGGTAGTATTGAGACCGGCCTACACCATGGGTGGTGCCGGCGGCGGTCTGGTATATAATAAAGAAGAATTGAAGGTAGTTTGTTCCAGAGGCCTTCAGGCCAGCCTGGTGGGCCAGGTACTGGTAGAAGAGTCTGTCATGGGCTGGGAGGAGCTGGAGCTTGAGGTAGTCCGGGACAAGGACGGCAACATGATCACTGTCTGCTTCATCGAGAATGTAGACCCCATGGGCGTCCACACAGGAGATTCCTTCTGTACGGCCCCCATGCTGACCATTTCCCAGGAAGTTATGGACCGGCTCCAGGACCAGGCCTACAGGATTGTGGATTCCATCCAGGTAATTGGCGGAACTAATGTCCAGTTTGCCCATGACCCGGTTTCCGACCGTATTATCGTTATTGAGATCAACCCCAGGACATCCAGGTCTTCAGCCCTTGCTTCCAAGGCGACAGGCTTCCCCATTGCCCTGGTATCGTCCATGCTGGCTACAGGCATGACCCTCAAGGATATCCCCTGTGGCAAGTACGGCACTCTTGACCAGTACAAGCCTGACGGAGATTATGTAGTTGTCAAGTTTGCCCGCTGGGCCTTTGAGAAGTTCAAAGGCGTTGAGGACAAGCTGGGTACCCAGATGAGGGCTGTAGGCGAGGTTATGAGTATCGGCAAGACCTACAAGGAGGCCTTCCAGAAGGCTGTCCGGTCCTTAGAGAAGGACCGCTATGGTCTTGGCCATGTGAAGAATTATAATTCCTTATCTAAGGAGAAACTGCTCAGACTTTTGAATACAGCAAGCAGCGAGAGACATTTCATCATGTACGAAGCTCTCCGCAAGGGAGCTGACGTGGAAGAAATCTACAATCTTACCCGGGTGAAGCGCTATTTTATCGAGCAGATGAAGGAGTTGGTTGAGGAGGAGGAAGCCCTCATGGCCTTCAAGGGGTCTGTGCCGGCAGATGATGCCCTGACCCAGGCCAAGAAGGACGGCTTCTCTGACAAGTATCTCAGCGAGATCCTGGAGGTTCCTGAGGAGGATATCCGCAACCGCCGTATTGAGATCGGCGTGGAGGAGACCTGGGATGGCGTCCATGTCAGCGGAACCAAGGATAACGCTTACTACTATTCCACCTATAATGCACCGGACAACAATCCGGTCAATACAGACAAGCCTAAGATCATGATTCTGGGAGGCGGCCCCAACCGGATCGGCCAGGGTATCGAGTTTGACTACTGCTGTGTACATGCAGCCCTCTCTCTCAAGAAGCTCGGCTTTGAGACTATTATCGTAAACTGTAATCCGGAGACTGTATCCACAGATTATGATACTTCTGACAAGCTCTACTTCGAGCCCCTGACTCTTGAGGATGTACTGAGTATATATAAGAAGGAACAGCCTGTGGGCGTCATCGCCCAGTTCGGTGGTCAGACACCTCTTAACCTGGCTTCTGACCTGGAGAAGAACGGGGTGAAGATCCTGGGAACCTCCCCGGCCATCATTGACCTGGCAGAGGACCGGGACGAGTTCCGTAAGACCATGGACAAGCTGGGTATTCCTATGCCTGAGGCAGGTATGGCCACCACAGTGGAAGAGGCAGTGAAGATTGCCAACCAGATTGGTTACCCGGTTATGGTAAGGCCCTCCTACGTTCTGGGCGGCCGCGGTATGGAAGTTGTCTATGACGATGAGACCATGGGAGATTATATGAGAGCGGCTGTCGGTGTGACACCGGACCGGCCTATCCTTATCGACCGTTTCCTGGTTCATGCCCTCGAGTGTGAGGCAGACGCCATCTGCGACGGTACCCATGCTTTTGTACCCGCTGTTATGGAGCATATCGAGCTGGCCGGAATCCATTCCGGAGACTCAGCCTGTATCATTCCTTCCAGACATATTTCTGAAGAGCACCTGAAGACGATCAGGGAATATACCAGAAGGATTGCCGAAGAGATGCATGTTGTCGGCCTGATGAATATGCAGTATGCCATCGAGAATGACAAGATTTATGTTCTTGAGGCTAATCCGAGAGCTTCCCGTACGGTTCCGCTGGTATCCAAGGTCTGCAATATCCGCATGGTGCCTCTGGCCACGGAGATCCTTACCTCAGAGCTTACAGGCAAGCCTTCACCGGTGCCCCAGCTCAAGGAGCAGCATATTCCATATTACGGTGTCAAGGAAGCGGTATTCCCCTTCAATATGTTCCAGGAGGTTGACCCGCTTCTCGGTCCGGAGATGCGGTCTACCGGCGAGGTACTTGGTATCGCTTCCACAACAGGTGAGGCCTTCTTCAAGGCCCAGGAGGCTACCCAGTCCAAGCTGCCTACCTCAGGTTCCGTACTGATTTCCGTTAATTCCAAGGATAAGCCGGAGGTCGTTGACCTGGCCAAGAGCTTTATGGAAGGCGGATTCAAGATTTATGCTACCAGGGGAACCAACAAGCTTCTCAATGAGAACGGCATTCCTTCAGAACTGATCAAGAAGCGTCATGAAGGCCGGCCCAATCTGCAGGATCTCATTGTCAACGGCGAGGTTCAGATGATTATCAATACTCCCGCCGGCAAGGAGAGCGCCTACGATGACAGTTATGTAAGAAGGTCCGCCATCAAGGCCAAGATTCCTTATATCACAACTGTTGCTGCCGGCAAGGCTGCCGCCGAGGGTATCCTCTATGAGCAGAAGCACAATACGAAAAGAGTGGAATCCCTTCAGGAATGGCATAGTGAGATCAAGGATAAATAAAGGGAAATATTAAATAAAGACCAGTCCGGCCCCCGCTGCAATTCTTTGCAGCGGGGGCCTTTGTACCTGATACGAATATTGTAAATAAACCGTATCATTTGCACAAATTTTGTAGCTTGATAACGTGTAAAATCAGTATGAGGGAGTTTCTGAGACAGTAATGCAACTCCGTGCCGGCAGGAGGGTCCTTCCGGTTATCATAATCATTTTGAGTTTTAGAAAAGGAGAAGGCTATGATTGGTATTTTGTATTTTTATTCGAAGAGCTGTCAGTATTGTAAGAGAGCAGATTCCATTCTGTTAGAGCTTCAGAACGCTAATGCGGATTATGCGAAGGTTGAAGTCCTCAAAATTGACGAGGATGCAAGACCGGATATCGTATCCAAGTTCCCCCATGACCGGGTTCCCTCTTTCTTCCTTGGCGACCGCAAGCTCTATGAGGCATCTCCTGAAGAGAGCAGGGCACAGATGAAAGAGAACATCGAGAAAGTTCTCAAAGTGGCCGGCGAAGTGGAGAAGATGGCTGAATCCAAGATGGAGTTTTCAAGATCAACAAGCTCTGTAAAGATTCCCAGAGGCTTTGACCTGAACTTATAAGCAGGTGACCATATGCTTGATCTGCTGATTATAGGAAGTGGTCCGGCAGGTCTCAGTGCGGCTGTCTATGCCCAGCGGAGTAATCTGGATTTCAAAGTGGCTGAGAGAGAGTTTCTCGGGACCGGCCAGATTGCCAGAAGCTTCAGGGTAGATAATTATCTTGGCTTTTACGGAATCACCGGCTATGACCTGGGTGAGAAGTTCCGCCTTCACGCGGAGGAGCTGAGAGTCCCCTTCCACACAGGCGAAGTATGCGCCTGCAGCAGGGCCGGGGATGGATGGAAGGTTGACTTCCTGGATGGCCGGCATTTGGAGGCCCGTGCCCTTATATGGGCAGCCGGGACAGAGACCAGACATTTGAATATTATAGGAAGAGAGAAGTTCGAGGCCGAATATATCCATTCCTGTGCTGTCTGTGACGGACCTGCCTATGACGATAAAGCAGTGGCTGTGGCAGGTGGAGGAGATACGGCCCTCGATACCGCCCTCTTCATGACCAATTTCTGCAATCAGGTTTACCTGATTCACTGGATGGACCAGTTCCAGGGCAACCCGGTGACTTTGAAAAAGCTGGAAGATATGCCTACCGTAGAGATTCTGCGGGGGACCTCGATTCTTATGGCTGAGGGCGGAGACAGGATGGAAAGACTGGTGCTCAGCAGCGGCAGAAGGATTCGTGTGGACGGACTTTTTGAAGCCATAGGGGCCAGACCTTGTACAGATGTTCTTAAAGACCTGACAGACCTGGATCCACAGGGTTATATTGTAGCCGGAGAAGATGGAATCACTTCCTGCCCGGGTATATTTGCGGCAGGAGATGTGAGGACCAAACAGCTGCGGCAGGTTTCCACAGCAGTGGGAGATGGGGCGAATGCCCTCTATTCTGTGCTGGACTATCTGAAAAGTGAATAGAACCGGGACATAGGATGAATGACAAGATGAAGCAGGGCGAGAGAAAGCATATAAGCTTTGCCGCCCTGCTTTTAATTTTAGCAGTCCGGTTTTACCCTTTCAAAGGAAGAAGCCTGTTTGACGGATTCCAGCCGGGAGTGTACAGTAAAAAAAGAAGGAATTTGTTGATGATAGTGACGGAGGGAGGTATGTAACATGAAAAAAATTACAAAAAAAAGAGGACTGGCTTTGGCAGTGGCCCTTGTGATGGCCCTGGGCCTGTGTGCCTGTGGTTCCGGCCAGCAGGCGGGTGAAGCGACAGAGACCAAGCTGGAACTGACGGAGAGTGAGAAGGGCAGCAAGGTCAATGAGGATTTCAGCCTGAATGTCAACACCAACCGGGCCAGCGACTATGCCAAGAACGAACTGGTTTTACCGGTGGAGGGCATAGGAAGAGGAATCTCTACTTCAGTGAAAGCTAAGGACAAGTATAAGATTGTTGTTATGACCAGGAATTCTACCAATCCCTATATGATAGGCATGTGGGCAGGCGGTGCCCAGGCCGGCAAGGATATGGGCCTGGAGGTCCAGACTTTGGCACCCTCCAATCAGGATAATATCGATGAGCAGCTGACCATCATGGAGTCCCTCATCGACCAGAATGTGGATGGCTTTGTGATCCATCCGTCAGATTCCAAGGGCATCCAGCCCATGATCGACGCTGCCAATGAGAAGGGTATCCCCGTTGTTGCCATAGGAACAGCCCCGGATACAGGAGCTTTCATGAGAACCGGTGTGGATTATTATGAGACCGGCTACCTTGTAACCAAGGAGTTGTGTGAAGCTGCCGGCGGTAAAGGCAAGGCAATCATCCTGGAGGGGCCGGCAGGAGTCCAGAACATGGAGGAAAGAAAGGCCGGAATCAAGGATGCCATCGCAGAGTATCCAGATATGGAGATCGTGGCATCCCAGACAGCCAACTGTAAGCGGAATGAAGGTATGCAGGTTATGGAGAACCTGCTGGCCAGGGAAGGTGTTGCAGATGAGCTGGCCATCGTATCCTGCTGTAATGATGAGATGGCCATTGGAGCAGTCCAGGCCCTCAAGTCCCAGAACAT
>CAMOZD010000002.1 GCA_946630645.1 uncultured Lachnospiraceae bacterium | reverse complement strand
GCAAGTCTTTCCTGTAACGTCTCGCGGTCAAACTCGGAGCTGGTCTCCTCAATCTGGGTCTTGATCTGACCCACTCTTGCTGCGATGGCATCTTTGTCACCAAGGCCGTCAACGATAACTGTGGTTTCCTTTTCAACCTTGACAGACTTGGCACGGCCAAGCATATCAATAGTAGTATCCTTAAGTTCAAGGCCAACTTCCTCAGAAATAACCCTGCCGCCTGTGAGGATAGCGATATCCTCCAGCATAGCCTTCCTTCTGTCGCCATAGCCCGGAGCCTTAACGGCAACTACATTGAAAGTTCCCCTCAGCTTGTTGACAATCAGAGTAGTGAGAGCCTCACCCTCAACGTCCTCAGCAATGATAAGGAGACGGGAGCCACTCTGCACAATCTGCTCTAAGAGAGGCAGGATTTCCTGGATGTTACTGATCTTCTTATCTGTAATCAGGATATATGGATCATCGAGCTCTGCTACCATTTTCTCCATGTCTGTTGCCATGTAGGCGGAGATGTAGCCCCTGTCAAACTGCATACCTTCAACAAGGTCAAGCTCTGTCATCATTGTCTTTGACTCTTCGATGGTAATAACGCCATCCTTGGATACCTTTTCCATAGCGTCAGCAACCAGATGGCCCACTTCCTCATCTCCGGCGGAGATGGAAGCAACCTTGGCAATCTGCTCCTTGCCGCCAACCTGCTGGCTCATCTTGCCAATAGCCTCAACAGCTGCTTCGGCTGCCTTCTTCATACCCTTTCTTAAAATGATCGGGTTAGCACCTGCGGCCAGGTTCTTCATACCTGCATTGATCATAGCCTGGGCAAGAACTGTTGCTGTTGTAGTTCCGTCACCGGCAACATCATTGGTCTTGGTTGCAACTTCCTTGACAATCTGGGCACCCATGTTCTCAAATGGATCCTCCAGCTCAATATCTTTGGCGATGGTCACACCATCATTGGTGATCAGGGGAGTCCCGTAGGTCTTATCCAGGACAACATTACGTCCCTTGGGTCCCAATGTCACACGTACTGTATCTGCTAACTGGTTTACACCGGCTTCTAAAGCTTTTCTGGCCTCAACACCGTATTTAATCTCTTTTGCCATGATTTCTATTCCTCCTGATATCTGGTCTGGCTGCCGGAACTTCTCTGTCCGGTCAGCTTTTTATAAAATATGTCTCTCTAAAAATGCCTGCCCAGAACCGCAGGCCTTTAACCTGCCTGCAGGCCGGGCATCCAGTCTATTCCACAATTGCCAGGATGTCTCCCTGCTTTACGATGATGTACTCATCATCACCCATCTTCACATTAGTTCCTGAATATTTGGAATAGATTACCTTCTGACCTATGGCAACTTCCATTTTTACGTCCTCAGTCCCGGGACCAACAGCCACTACTTCAGCCTCCTGGGGCTTCTCCTGGGCGGAGCTGGTAAGGATAATTCCAGACTGGGTTTTGGTCTCTGCCTCCAGCTGTTTCAGTACAACTCTGTCTGCTAATGGTACTAACTTCATAATATTAACCTCCTGCAATTTAATATCGGATTCCCGGTTTTGATCCCCGCCTGCCGGCAGCAATCTGATTCTATTATAAGAAGCTTATAAAAGAATTTTTATTTAGGAAATCTATCTGTCTTACTTGTCTGTTAGCACTCAATAATCTCGAGTGCTAATTACTAGAACATATAATATGTTCTTTTGTCTATAATTGCAAATCTTAAAAATCCTGAATTAATGGTTATTCTCTCTAAATACCCATATTTTCTAATTTATTCTCTTATTTTCTAATTTTTTCTCCTTATTTCTCATTATTGGAAATAATTAGAAAAAAATCAGGGATGACCTCTCTAAAAATTGGGAAGTCATCCCGTCTGCCTTTTTATAAATAATTATATAGAACCTTTTTTTCTCCTGCGAAGATCTCTGGCATGGCGCCGGGCCTTGTCATAGATATCGTAGGCTTCCCCGTATCTGGGACTGTAGTCATTATGGTAGTTACCTTTGAAGCTATCCTTATCAGGGAGAACTTCCTGGTCTCTCTCCCGCTTCTTTTTCCGCCGGACAAATTTATGCCGGTTCCGGCTGTTACTGGGCTCCACCGTCAGCCTCCCCGGACCTGTCTCCCACAGCCGCATCACTACCTGTCCTTATGGCCTTGTCTCCCGCTGCCGCATCGCTGCCTGCCGTTCCACTGCCGTCCACAGCCGCTCCTTCTGCGTCTGCGGCAGGACCGGTCTCTTCCTTGGCTTCTGTGGGATCCGTGCGGAAATGAATGGTTCCGGGATCAAGGGTCTCACCCCGGGCAGCATATAATTCAGATACTGTAACCAGCTGGTAGCCCTGCTCCATCAAGTCAGGGATAAATCTTTTTACGGCATCCACATTATATTGATGGATATCATGCAGCAGCACCACGTCACCATCCACGGCCTTCATGACCATCTGATAAGTAGCATCCGCATTCTTGGTCTTCCAGTCCTCAGTATCAAGGGACCAATTCATACAGCAAAGGCCGTACTTCTTAGCCTCAGCACGGACCGTGTCATTGTAGGCTCCATAGGGCGGTCTCAAGAGTACAGGCGCTGTACCAATCGCAGCCTCTACGGACTTGACTCCCTTTTCAATCTCCTGGGTAAGGGCAGCCCCCTGCAGCTTGGTCAGCTGCTGATGGCTGTAGCCGTGGGTTCCCACCTGCTGGCCCAGATCATATTCCCTCTTTACTACTTCCGGATAGTACTCTGCATTCTGGCCCAGCACGAAGAAGGTACATTTGGCATAGTTTTCCTCTATGGCATCCAGCATGACATTAGTCGTTTCCGGGTTAGGGCCATCGTCGAAGGTGATGGCCACCATGGGCTTGGAAGGATCTATTTTTGGATAGACACGCAGGTCAAGGCTGGCAGAAAGTCCTGATCCGTCCGTAGCCTCTGCTTTCAGGGTCACCGTATGCTTCTCTGCCCCATCCAGCATGGTGAGCATGCCGGAGTCGGATAAGGTGAACCTGTCCGCCAAGCTGTCATCATTGATGGTCCAGGTCAGGCTGGTATTAGTAGCATTGGCCGGCTCCGTCTTGATATCCAGGGGAATCTGCTCTCCCACACGGACATTGCTGTCGGGGACTGTGATCTCCAGCTTGGTCAAAGGCACACTATTGTCAGCCTTCTGTTCTGTCGTCTGCTTGGCGTCAGCCTCCGTCACCAGGGCATCTGACCCTGACGTCTGGCTGCCGCCCCCGAACATCTTCTTACCCATGGTAAATATACCCAGTACCAGAACCGCCACAATCACGGCACCCATGATGTACTGGCTGATTCCGCTCCCGGACTTCTGGGCCTTTTTCCTGCCGGATTCCCTGTGAGAATTCTTCCTGGGCTTATCTTTGCCACTCATCTCTTGCTTACCTCCTGTAAAGTAAAAAAATAAAAAACTGTAAAACTGTAAATAAGGCGAAAACCTAAAGGTTTTCGCCTGTAATAATCATGGTAAGGTGAAAGCCGTCCCTTATACTCTGGACAGATACTCTCCTGTTCTGGTATCAATCTTAAGCTTGTCGCCCAGATTCACAAATAATGGCACATAAACTGTAGCGCCTGTCTCAACTGTACATGGCTTGGTTGCTCCTGTGGCAGTGTTACCCTTTTCACCGGGCTCACACTCAATAACCTCAAGCTCAACAAACATAGGCGGCTCGACGGCGAAGGTCTCACCATTATGGGAGATTGTTGTAACCATATCATTCTCACGGACAAACTTCAGGGCATCACCAATCAGGTCCTCACCCAGGCCAACCTGGTCATAGGTCTCTGTATCCATGAAGTAGTAGAGATCTCCGTCATTGTACAGATACTGCATATTCTTTCTCTCAATATGAGCCTGCGGGAATTTCTCTGTCGGGCGGAAAGACTTCTCCACTACGCCGCCACTCTTGATGTTCTTTAACTTTGTCCGAACAAATGCCGCGCCCTTTCCTGGTTTTACATGCTGAAACTCTACAATCTGAAATACATTTCCCTCGCTCTCAATGGTTAAACCATTCTTAAAATCACCAGCAGAAATCATATCCGAATATCCTCCTTATTGTTTCTTCTTACTATTGTAATCATTGTATAATAAATGTTGCTATTTCGCAACGGTCAATTGAAAAGTTGTTTCCGGCTTCTTTCCCGTCACTCCCGGAAAATATCACTTTTCATCAGCCTCCGGCTCTCTCCGGCGCAAAAGCCAGCCCGGCTCTAAAGGCCTGTCAAAACGAATCCAGGTGGGCAGCTTGGGATGGGGAGCAGACTCAATGGGCTCCCTGTCCTCGTCAGCCATAGCAAGGACCTTTAGATTCAGGTTGTCCCCTCCTGGAATCATCACTTCGATCTCCTCTCCCACTGAGAACTTATTCCTCTGGTAGATCATGGTCCAGTTATCCTGGTCAGTCCTCTGCACAATGCCAATATAAGTGTATTCCTTAATATAGGTATTAGCATCATAGATCTGGGCATTCTCATCGGTGGGCCCGTAATAAAAACCGGTGGTAAACTGGCGGTAGGTACACTTGGCAATCTCCTCCCGGTACCAGGGAAGATTACTTTCATAAAGGGCCGGATCCTTCTTGTAATCATCAATGGCCTTCCGGTAGGTCCTGGTGACAGCTGCCACATAGAGGGCCGTCTTCATCCGCCCTTCAATCTTAAGGCTGTCCACGCCTGCCTCAAGAAGGTCCGGTATATGCTCAATCATGCACAGGTCCCTGGAGTTAAAGATGTAGGTTCCCCTCTCTGTCTCCTCCACGGGCATATAGTCGCCGGGCCTGGTTTCTTCCATAACATAATATTTCCAGCGGCAGGGATGGGTGCAGGCTCCCCGGTTGGCATTGCGGCCTGTAAAATAAGAAGAGAGCAGACAGCGGCCCGAATGGGAAATGCACATGGCCCCGTGTACAAAGGCCTCAATCTCCATGTCCTCCGGGATCCGTGTCCGGATCTGGGCCAGTTCTCTCATGGACAGCTCCCTGGCGGCAACCACCCTGGTCGCCCCCTGGCCATACCAGAAATTATAGGTCCCGTAGTTGGTGCTGTTGGCCTGGGTGCTGATATGAATGTCAATCTCCGGACAGACCTCCCTGGCAATCATGAATACACCCGGATCAGAAATGATCAGGGCATCGGGCACAGCATTTTCCCCCAGTTCCCTGAGCTCCAGGAAATACTTTCTTATGCCCTCCAGGTCCCCGTTATGGGCCACAATGTTGGCAGTGACATATACCTTTACCCCCTTCTGGTGGGCAAAGCGGATTCCCTCCGCCATATCTTCCCTGGAAAAGTTCTTTGCCTTGGCGCGAAGGCCGTACATTTCCCCGCCTATATAGACAGCATCAGCCCCGTAGAGCACTGCCGTCTTAAGGACTTCAAGGCTGCTGGCAGGAATCAGTAATTCTGTGTTTCTCATAAGTATCCTTTCTCTTCCTCTGTCATTCCCGGCTCATCACACTGACGGCCGCCCCGTCCCCGCTTTCTAAGATCACCGTATCCAGACGGTCATGGTGGGTCAGGGCATAGAGATATTCCCTCATTCTGTCATGAATGGTATGGTTTCTCCTCCTGATGCCATAGCGGGACTCAAAGATGTCCCCGTCCTGCAGAACATTGTCCGAGAGAAGCAGGCCGCCGGGCCTGAGCAGGCGGACCACCTCCGGAAGGAAATGGATATACTGTCCCTTGGCAGCGTCCATGAAAACCAGGTCGTAGGGTTTGGTCAGCTCCGGCAATATTCCGGCCGCGTCTCCTTCATGGAGCACAATGATCCCCTCTGGATCTGCCTTTTTCAGGTTCTCCCTGGCCCTGGCAATACGGGGAGGATAATTCTCTATGGTATCAATCCGGACTGTATCCGGTGAATTCTCTTTCATAAAAACCGAAGAAAATCCAATGGCTGTTCCAACCTCAAGAATTCTCTCCGGCTTCTTCATCTTAAGTAAGATGCGAAGAAGCTCCTGCGTATCCTTGCGGATAATGGGCACCTGGTCCCGCAGGGCTTCCTCCTCTATGGCTCTGAGAGTATCCGATCCCCGGTCCCGGTCGAAGGACCGGATAAAATCCTGCACTCTCTGTCTTTCTATCATATAAACTCCTAAACTTCTCCGCAGGCCCTGAAGGCCTCTTTTTCCACCATCAGCCGGCCGCTTATAAGGATATCCAGGCTATCTGAAATCCGCCGCCGGAAGCTGACAAACTACCCTGGTCTTCTTTGCAGTCCCCGGTCAGTTATCACCGTCCACATGGGCAATGATATCGAGGATCTCCGAAGGCTTCATGGCAGAAGACACCTCGTAGGTGCCCGGCTTAAGATAGCCGTATTTTTCCTCAAACCTCATGGCTATATCAAAAAAATAGGCATTGTCAATAATCTCCTTGCTTTGCAGGTCCTTGCCCACCTCCAGCATGCTCTCGCCTTCCTTAACCTCGATGGTCGCCGTGGTGGCATAGGAATCCGCACTGTCCTTGGGCTGGTCGGAAAATATTTTATAACCTACATTTTTCGCGATGATAAAAATATAGACCAGCAGCATGATGATCAGAAGATATACGAGTATTTTTATAATCGCTTTGACTGCATTATTCTTCATAAGCCTTACCATCCATATATGTGTAATCCAAAGGCAGCCGGTCTGCTATACAGCCATAAACCTGGCGCATAAGTTCACACACCCTTTGCTCAGCCATCAGGAAACTATTCACCAGAGGATCATTAAGAAGATCTGAATACTCCCTGTAAAGGGTCTCCACCTCTTCTGTGACAGTCCCTCCGATGCCTTCCAGCCTGCTGGCCATCAGCTTGCCCCTGAATTCGTTAAACCGGGCATAGAGCTCAGGCCTGCTGTGGATTCTGTCCAGCCTTCTCTGGTAACAGTCATAGGCTTCAGACTCCTTGATGGCATCCACCAGCTCTTCTGTTTTTAAGAGGATATCCCGGCAGGAGGCATCCAACCTTGTCTTATCTTCTTTCATCATTACCGCCAACCATTTCCAATCACAATCAAAAGGCTCCCGGCCCAGGACCGGGCCACAGCCAGTCTGCCCCCTAAGACCGGGCACAGACCAGTTACCATATTATAACAATTATAACAGGACTCCGACTAAACTTCCATAATGATTGGAAGAATCATGGGACTTCTCTTAAGTCTCTTCCAGATTACACTCTCCAGGTCATCACGGATGGCCGACTTGATATGGGTCCAGTCCGTAATCTTCTTTCTGGCACACTGCTCCAGGGTTGCTGTCACAACCGCCTTGGCATCCTCAATCAGGTCTTCATTCTCACGGACATAGATAAAGCCTCTGGAGACGATATCCGGTCCAGCCAGCAGGAGACCGTTGTAGCGGTCTAAGGTGACTACCACGATCAGCAGACCATTCTGGGACAGCAGCTGCCGGTCTCTGAGGACGATATTACCCACATCACCGACACCGAATCCATCCACAAAAATACCACCGGCCGGCACTTTCCCCGTCACCTTTGCCTGGTCAGGGGAAATGCTGAGCACGTCACCTGACTGGAGCACAAGAACATTATCCCTGGGTACGCCCATACTGATGGCCAGGTCCCTGTGTCTCTTCAGATGATGATACTCTCCGTGAACCGGAATCGCGTACTGGGGCTTGGTCAGGGTATAGATCAGCTTGATCTCTTCCTGGCAGGCATGGCCGGAAACGTGGGTATCCTGATGGATGATCGATGCTCCCTTCTTGGCCAGCTCATTGATGACCTTGGTCACAGCCTTCTCATTACCCGGAATGGGATGGGAGCTGAAAATGATCACATCATTGGGCATGATGGATACCTTGCGGTGAGAAGAATTCGCCATGCGGGACAGGGCAGCCATGGTTTCTCCCTGACTTCCTGTCGTGATCAGTACCACCTTATTGTCAGGATAATTCCTCATCTCCTCAATATCGATCAAAGTATTATCCGGTATCTTGATATAACCAAGCTCCGAGGCCGTGGATATGGTATTGACCATACTCCTGCCCTCGATGATCACTTTCTTTTTGGTCTTGTAGGCACAGTTGATAATCTGCTGCACCCTGTCCACATTGGAAGCAAAGGTGGCCACGATCAGCCTGTGGTCCTCATACTCTTCAAAGATATGCATCAGGGTTCTGCCCACAGTCTTCTCTGAAGGAGTATAGCCGGTCCTCTCCACATTGGTGCTGTCACACATGAGGGCCAGAACTCCCTTTTTACCCAGTTCGGCAAAACGTCCCAGGTCGATGGCATCCCCAAATACCGGGGTATAGTCAATCTTAAAATCTCCGGTGTGGACGATGACTCCGGCCGGCGTATAGATGGCCAGGGCCGCCGCATCGGAAATACTGTGGTTGGTTTTGATAAATTCTATGCGAAAGCAGCCGAGGTTGATGGACTGGCCATGTTTGACAACCTTCCTCCTGGTAGTCCTCAGCAGGTTGTGCTCCTTTAATTTATTCTCAATCAGGCCCATGGTCAGCTTGGTCGCATAGATAGGAATGTTTAATTCCTTTAGAGTGTAGGGAATGGCTCCGATATGGTCCTCGTGGCCGTGAGTGATCACCAGACCCTTGACTTTGGACGCATTCTCTTTCAAATAAGTAATATCAGGAATAACCAGATCTATTCCCAGCATCTCTTCGTCGGGAAAAGCCAGACCGCAATCCACCACAATAATACTGTCCTCATACTCGAAGGCAGTGATGTTCATGCCGATCTGTTCCAATCCGCCGAGAGGTATAATCTTAACCGGTTTAATTGCCGTTTTTTTCAAGTTGTTACCTCCGTACAATTTTCAATTTTTGGCCGTTCTTTTCCCTGCCGTCTGGATTATCGATCTGTCTCCTGCCTCTGAAAGAACCGGCCCGGCAGGAGCCCCCCTCACACAAATCCAGACCGCCAGGGTCGGAACTTCTTCAAATGTCGTAAATAATCTTGTCAGCCTTTACTATTCCGGGCCAGCCCTTCTCCGGCTGCCATATCCCGGCAGGAAACCACCCCGCCCACCTTTCTCCCAAGGGCGGGACGGGTCTCTTTCTTCCACTTCACTGTCTCTCTCCGGCAGCTGCCAGTCAGATCCTTCCCGCTTTTTCCCCTCTGTCAGGCAGACGGGGACAGCAGAAAAGATCATCACAAAAGCCAGCTTCTAGGAAAGGACAATATCTGTATCCTCCAGCAGCTGCTCAAAAATGGCAGATACGGATGTGAGCTCAGTCTCATCTTCCACGAACACACATGTCTCCATATCATCCCCGTCATCGCCGGGAAGAATCTTCATGAGATAGACCTCAGCCTCCTCAGAATCCTGTCCGCCTTCCTCGACAAGCAGATAAGTCACGCCATTCACCGTAGTCTGCTCGAGAATATAAAAATCAATCGTTTCTCCCTCTTCTGTCACAAAGGGAATACTTTCCATCTTTTTCATAAATTACCCTGCAGGCTCCTGCCTGCTCCATAAAATATACCAGGCTCATCTGTCATAGACAAGCAGTTAATCGGCCTCATCGGCATGCCCGGAAGGCAGCTCTTCCCTGTGGGCATCCAAATAGGTCTGCAGAATAAGAGCGGCTGCCATCCAGTCGATGCGTGCCTTGCGCATCTCCCGGCGAACACCGCCCTCCATGAGAATTCTGTTTGATTCTACAGTCGTCAGTCTTTCATCCCACAACACAACAGGCAGACCGGTCCTCCGCTCCAGAGCCTTCTTGAACTCCTGTGTCGCCTCAGCACGTTCTCCCAGTGTATTGTTCATATTCTTCGGCAGACCCAGAACAATCCGGGTTACCTTGTACTCCTTACTCAGCGCTTCGATCCGCGCCAGTGTCTGTCTCAGCTTCTTTTCTGACTTTCTCGGTATGGTCTCTAACCCCTGTGCCGTAATGCCCAGCTCATCGCTGACCGCAACACCGACCGTCTTTGTCCCGTAATCGAGTCCCATCCATCTCTGCTTCATTACTGCTGGCTCTCTGTCTCGCCTGAATGCGCATCCTTCAGCCTGGTCTCAATATAATTCTCGAAAAGGACATCAAGAATCTCGTCCCTCTCAACCTTCATAATAAGACTTCTGGCATTCTTGTGGCTGGTGATATAGGTCGGGTCTCCGGACATAATATAGCCTACAATCTGATATACAGGATTATAGCCTTTCTCTGTCAGAGCTACATACACATCTCTAAGAATAGATTCAACGTCATATTGCTGCTCTTTGACTACCTGAAAAAACTGTGTATTATTTTTACCCATGTAAGCCTCCTTGCGCCTAAATACAATCATTACTATTCTACTATGACTGTCCTCAAAATTCAATTGAAACTTTTCCAAAGAGACCGTCCTGAGACTTATTTTGAGAAAGAAATCCGATAATTGAAACATTTACTAGAGTATTTCGTGAAAATTCTCTCTGTTGTTCATCATTTTCCACAAATACTTTCACATAACAATCTGTAAATCCCTGCCAGTAGTGCCTGCCGTCAATGACAGTCTCCTCTTCTAAGAGCACCTGGACCCGGCTGCCGATAAAGCTTTCCTCATAGGCCCTCTTGTGGTCAGAGGCCATTTTAATCAGTACCGCCGACCTGGCCGCCTTGACCTCCTCCGGCAGGTGACCCTCCATTTTCTGGGCCCGGGTTCCCTCCCTCACTGAATATTTGAACACATGCATCTCGTAGAGATTAATCTCTTCAAGGAAGCTTCTGGTCGCCTGGAATTCCTCCTCCGTCTCTCCCACAAAGCCGGCAATGACATCAGTGGTGATGGCAGGCCGGTCGTAGCAGCTTCTCAGCAGGTTGACGGCTGCCCGGTAGTCGGCCGTAGTGTACTTCCTGTTCATCCGGCGCAAAGTGGCATCACAGCCGCTCTGCAGGGACAGGTGGAAATGGGGGCATACCTTGTCACAGGCCCTGAGCCTGCGGACAAATTCCTCCGTGATAATCCGGGGCTCCAAAGAGCTGAGCCGGATTCGGGCCAGGTCCGGGATCTTCTGCAGGTCTTCTATAAGGGTCAGAAGGGAAACAGGTCCTTTAAGGTAGGGATTGTACCTGTGGCTCCTTTCTTCACTGTTCCTGCCCACTCTTTCCGGGGCTATAGCTGCTCCTTCCAGGGACATAGCCGCTCCTTGCCGGATCCCAGCCACATGGCCCTTAGTCAGCCCTGCCTCTTCTTCTCTGACCACATCCGTTTTTTCCTGGCATTCAGCCTTTTCTCCCTGGCCGGCCAGGGCCAGGTCAAGACCGTAGGAGCTTAAATGGATTCCTGTCAGGACCACCTCCCGGAAACCCTGGCCGGTCAGTCTCTTCACTTCCTCGATTACCAGCTGGGGATCCCTGCTCCGGATCCTGCCCCGGGCATAGGGAATGATACAGTAGGAACAAAACTGGTTGCAGCCATCCTGAATCTTCAGGTAGGCCCGGGTATGACCGGTCAGCTTATGAAGAGCCAGAGGCTCATAATCCCTGTCCCTGGCTATATCATGGACATAGCACCGATCCTGCCTGGCCATCCCGGCCTGGTCTTCCTGCTTCCTGCCCTCCCGGTCAGAATAATACTTGTCAAGGATGGCCGCAATATCCTTTTTCCTGTTGTTGCCAATCAGCAGGTCGGCCTGGCCGTCATCAAGCATTTTACGGCCCCCGGTCTGGATATAGCAGCCGGCCGCAGCAACCACCGCGTCTGGATTCTTCCTGCGGGCCCGGTGGATCATCTGCCGGCTTTTGCGGTCGGCAACGTTGGTCACCGAACAGGTATTGATTACATAGACGTCCGCCCTGTCAGTAAATTCCACGATCTCATAGCCGGCGTCCATCAGCAGCTCTTTCATGGCATCAGTCTCATATTGGTTTACTTTACAGCCCAGGGTCAGAAAAGCCGCTTTACGTTTCAGGCCCATAAATTATTCTCCTTTTTATTCCAACCTCATTGACTTTTCCAGGTCAAAAAGGTAGTATATTATTAATATTTGACAATAATCTTGAAGGAGGTATTACCCGTGAAAACCGTGAAAATCTCTCTGAATTCCATCGACAAGGTTAAGACATTTGTCAATGTGATCAACCGCTTTGACGCAGAGTTTGACCTGGTTTCCGGTCGTTATGTGATTGATGCAAAGTCCATTATGGGAATCTTCAGTTTAGATATTTCCAACCCCATTGACCTGAACATCCATAACGCAGATAATCTTGATGAAATCATGACCGAATTAGAACCTTATATTGTAACCGGGGAATAATTCATCATTCTAAGCTTCATCGTCCGGACAGTGGGCCGTGTCATGGCCCGGTATCCATAGTTTTTATAAAAGCAGCATCAGATCCCCCAGGGAATCTGACAGCTGCTCTTTTTTTATTCACAGGACATGCCCCGGTCTCCAGATTATCAAAATGCTTTCCGGGGCTTGGCACTCTTTCCTGTCCTCTCTCCCCGGGAAAGGTCTTTCTACTGGTGGGCGTGGATTTTTACCACTTCCACTGTTTCTATGGCCTCCCTCATCAGGTCATCAATACAATCCTTCAGTTTCTTCTCTGACCTCTCAATCACATTAAGCCTGGGCTTGGTCACCGGATGCTTAGCCACAAATATGGTACAGCAGTCTTCATAGGGCAGGACGGAAGTCTCATAGGTCCCGATCTTTTCAGAGATCGCGATAATCTCGTTCTTATCAAGACCGATACAGGGCCTGTAGACCGGCATGCCGGTGGCATGGTCTGTCACAAAAAGGCTCTGCATGGTCTGGCTGGCCACCTGGCCGATGCTCTCACCGGTAATCAGTCCCAGGCAATTCTGCTCCACCGCAAAATGTTCTGCCAGCTTCATCATGTATCTCCTCATGATGATGGTAAGCTCATCGTGGGGACATTTCTCATAGATTGCCAGCTGGATATCTGTAAAATTAATGATGTGAAGGTTGATGGGACCGGAGTAGTGGGCTACCTGGCTGGCCAGGTCCACCACTTTCTGTTTGGCCCTCTCACTGGTATAAGGAGGCGCATGGAAATAAACCGCGTCAATGCTGACGCCCCTCTTGGCGATCATATAGCCGGCCACCGGGCTGTCAATGCCGCCGGATAAGAGCAGCATGGCCCTGCCATTGGTACCCACCGGCATACCACCGGGCCCGGGAATCTCCCGGGAATAAATATAAATATGATCACGGATCTCCACGGTCAGTTTAACCTGGGGATTATGGACATCCACCGTCAGGTCCGGATACTCCATGAGGACAGCCTCCCCAATCTCCGCTGCCAGCTCGGCAGAGGTGCCGGGAAAACGCTTGTCCGCCCGTCTCACAAAAGCCTTAAAGGAAAAATCCTTCTTCTCATACTCCTGGCCGACATATTCAGCTGCCAGCCTGCGCAGGTCCTTGAGGTCCGTTTTTTCTCCCACCATGATGGGACAGATTCCTGAGATTCCGAAAACCGTCTTCAGGGCCTCCACCGCCTCATCAAAATCAAAATCAGATTCTGCCTCAGCGAAGATTCTGCCTGATTCCTTGCGCATGCGGAAGTCACCCACCGGCTCCAGAGCATAATTCATCTGTCTGACCAGGGCGTCCTCAAAAAGATGCCTGTTCTTACCCTTAACGCCGATCTCGGCATATTTGATCAAAAATACCTTATATTCCATAATAATTCCCCTATCTTAGATGATCCCCTACCTTCTCCGGAAACGCCGGAGAACCGGCAGCAGTTCTTTCAAGGCTTCCACACAAAGGTCGGCCTCCTCCACAGTATTGTAAACACTGAAAGAAAAGCGCAAAGTAGATTCATAGTAGTCTTTTGTAAGACCGATGCCTTTCAGGGTGCCGCTGACCGCCGGTTTGTTGGAGGAACATGCGGAACCGGCAGAGACAAAGATGTCCTTATCTTCAAGGGCATGGAGCAGGACCTCACTGCGGACTCCCGGAAAGCTGATGCTGGCCACATGGGGAGCCTGACCCGAATTATCCCTGACCTGGTCCACTTCCTTCATGACCCGGCTGATAAAATGATCCTTCACCTTCCTTATGGAAGCAACTTTTTCCTCGTGATCCTGGTAAATGATCTGAGCCGCCTTACCCATGCCGACGATGCCGGGTACATTTTCCGTGCCGGACCTCATGCCTTTCTCCTGATTTCCTCCCCAGAGTACCGGCTTGATCCTGGTCCCTTCTTTTATATAGAGAAAACCGATTCCCTTGGGCCCGTGGATCTTGTGGCCGCTGACAGAGAGCAGGTCAGCCTTCCAGGCTTTTGGCCTGCAGTCCATCTTGCCGTAGGCCTGGATACAGTCGGTATGAAAAAGGATAGCCGGATCAAAGGCCTTGACCAGCCTGCCGATCTCCTCCACAGGCTCCACTGCTCCAATCTCATTATTCACACACATGACAGACACCAGCAGGGTGTCCTCTCTCAGGGCTGCCTGCAGGTCCTCCAGGGAAATGAGACCCTTCTCATTCACAGGCAGATAGGTTACCTCAAAGCCCTCATCCTCCAGGAAGGACAGGGGGTTATAGACTGAGGCATGCTCAATACAGGATGTAATGATATGCTTTCTCTGCCTCCGTCCTGCCAGGGCACTGCCCAGGAGGGCCAGATTATTCGCCTCGGTACCTCCGGATGTAAAAAAAATCTCCTTGGGAGATACCTTTAAGGATCGGGCAATAATCTCCCTTGCCCCAGTCACATATCTTTCTGCCTGAAAACCCTTTTTATGCATGGATGACGGGTTACCATAATCTTCATCCAGGACCTGGGCCATAATAGCCCGCACCTCCGGAAAAGGTCTGGTGGTTGCCCCATTGTCAAAATATATTTCTGACATCGTGATTTGCTCCTCTCCTGATCAGGAATGTATATCTGCAGGATTATAGTCTCACCGCGTAAACTGCGGCTTTTTCCCGGGCCTCTAATCCATCTGCGCAAATTATAATCTCTGTTTTGACTCAGTTATTTAACATAACACATTGCTTTCAGATTCGTCAAGGTATAGAAAACTGCCGCAGGATAGGGCAGAGTTTTTTCATCCCCCGCCGGGCCTGCGGCAGCCAATGCATTTTATTATCATATGATCTTATCTGTCAGCCTTGCAAATGCTGTCCCGGCTGACTCCGGAATAATCCTTTTATACCGGATAAGCTCCGTTTTCCATATCGGCCTTGGCCGGGTCAATCTTAGTCTGCTGGGCCTGGCGGTATTTGAAGAATTCTTCTGCCACCTGGGGGAAGAGGGCATAGGAGAGAACATCCTCCTCCTGCTGCTTCCAGGGGGCCACCTTCTTCTCAAACTCAGGCAGGCCGGGCTCGAGAAGATCTGCCGGCCGGCAGGTGATTCTCTCTTCATCACCGATGGCCTTTTTGACAATCTCCGGATCCATAGGCTTAACGGTCTGGCCATACTCTCCCCGAAGGAGGGCCTTGGACTCGTTGGTAATCATCTTATAACGCTCGCCGGTCAGGACATTTAAGACAGCCTGGGTACCGACAATCTGGCTGGACGGGGTAACCAGAGGTGGTTCACCGAAGTCCTTACGAACCCGGGGTATTTCCTCCAGCACCTGCTGGAACTTATCAGAAGCTCCCTGCTGGTCCAGCTGGGACACCAGATTGGACAGCATACCGCCGGGCACCTGGTACATGAGCGTCTTGATATTTACGCCCAGAACCTTGGTACTCATGAGACCGCTCTCCAGGTCTTTCTCCCGGAGGGGTCTGAAATAGTCAGCAATCTGGCCCAGGAGCTCCATGTTAAGACCGGAGTCATGCTCGGTTCCCCGGAAGGTCTCCACCATAACTTCCGTAGCCGGCTGGCTGGTTCCCATGGCGAAGGGTGACATGGCCGTGTCAATAATGTCCGCTCCCGCCTCGACAGCCTTAAGATAAGTCATGCCGCC
>CAMOZD010000001.1 GCA_946630645.1 uncultured Lachnospiraceae bacterium | reverse complement strand
ATCTCATGCCCCTCCAGGCCCAGCTTGTTGCCGTCTACATCCATAATCAGGGCAAACCATTTCTGATTATCTTTGTGGCGGAAAACCAGATAGTTGGGATAGCGCTTCCACAGCCTTTCTTCTGCCACCCCATAGGTTTTTTCAATGTAGCTACACACTTGTTCTCTCAATGATGTCATTTTCCAGCTCTCCTCCTTAACCGGAGTTTACCGGCCCGGACCCTTCTAAGCCCCTGCTTTATCCGTTAAAATGTATTTACCTGGCTAATACCTTAGTGGATAGAAAATATTTTTACCAGACTGCTTCATTGAATAGAAAATGTATTCAACCGATCTACTTCTCTCTCCACTACCTCGTAGACAAGAATATCCGGGTCCTGCTTTACAAAATGTTTATATTTATTCTTTTTATAATGTCTTAAATAACTGTCATTAAACTGGCTCCCGATAAAGGGCCCCATATGATAACAGAAGGAATCCCTGATTATATAAAGCTTTCTGGGGTCAGCATTTTCTGCATGATAGATGTAGGCCCCATAGAAGTCAGTCTTGACCTCCTCCACATTATGCTTATCATAACCTTCTACTACATATTCCTCATCTAAATAATTTGACCTTTTACTGAGGTTGAGCATACCGCCAAGATCACCCTGTATTTTTCCGTTAGTACTGATCTTAATCTTTTCACTGTCAACAGCCGGCATATCTATCCCCAATTCCTTCAACAAGGCGGACGCGCCGATATAGCCGCCTATATAATTCCAGTGGGTGTCTGTTTTGTACCAGATATCTTCCTTTACTTTACCTCTGGCCTCCATCAATTCCTCATAGGGATAGACGATTCTTAAATCCGTATTTTCCTTTAAATAATTATATATCTGCAGTACTTTATAATTAGCTGCCGGCTCTCCATATCGTGATGGCATATACTCACAGTACACCCGTTCTTTACCAGGTGCGATGTAGATTACGAACTCCTTCCCCTGCCGGGAAAGGAAATCTCTCTGCCGGATACAGTTAGAGGCTAACTTCTCCAGTTCTTCTTTGCTATAAAGATTACTCCCCTCATAATCGGCGATGGGATCGCCGGCATCCTTGGTTGCATAAAAAAGCCAGTGGTCTTTTCCTATGATTACATCAGCTACGGGAGATTTCTTAAAAACCAGGTAATCTATCTCGTTATTAAGTGAAATCAATTCATTTCTGAAGGGTATATTATCATTAAAAAAAGCCGTAAATTCCTCAGCAAAGCTTGTGTAGCCTTCCAGCGTAAATTTTGGTCTGCTGGCCAGCTTCCTTTTTTCATGGTTGGAGGAATCCACAAAAGGATCCAGTATGATCCTCCATAAGCAGGAAAAACATATAACATTAATAAATACCAGTAATATAATGATGTAGCCTTTTTTCTTAGTTCCCATAGGATCAGTCCTCCGCTAAAACTGGAAGTAAATAAAAGGATTATAAGTGTTAGCTGTAATTGCGGCCAGGCATAATATCAGGACACAGCTGCAATAAACCGCCTCGGGAACGGATCCACGCCACATTTTCCGTAATCTATCCGGAAGCAGGGTCAGCAGGCCCATTCCGATCACGCCTGCCAGAAACATACAGACGGTTTTAGAATCCATATATTCCCAGGTCCGGGTGGCTATCCCCGCATATCTCCAGGGAAAAACCATCCTGGCCAGAAACCGGAGTCCGGTCATAAGATCTTCCGCCCTGAAGATGACAAAACCGAAATTGACAATCAGGTCTGTATAAAGGATCGACAGCGGGCCTGTTTTTTTCAGTAGTTTAGAAAAACCAAGTCTTTCAATGATGGTAAAAAAGCCATGATAAATGCCCCAGGTCACAAAGGAAAAGGACGCCCCATGCCAAAGACCGGTCAGGAAAAAGACAATGGCAAGATTGATATATGTTCTGACCTTGCCCCTCCTGTTTCCTCCCAGAGGAATATATACATATTCCCTGAACCAGGAGCCCAGAGATATATGCCATCTTCTCCAGAACTCAGATATGGACCTGGATAAATAGGGATAATTAAAGTTCTCCAGTATTTTAAAGCCAAACATTTTCCCCAGGCCGATAGCCATATCCGAATAACCCGAAAAATCATAATATAACTGCAGGGTATAGGTTAAAGAAGCGATCCAGGCTGTGGTACTGCTTACCGCCGATATATCATAGGCATAGATGGTATCAACACACATACCAAGGACATTAGAAATCAGGACCTTTTTTCCCAGTCCGTAGATAAACCTTGTAAAGCCGGCCGCTACCTTTTTCGGGTTCATGGTCCGGTTTTCAATCTGTTTGTTAATATCCCGGTATTTTACGATCGGTCCCGCGATCAGCTGGGGGAAAAAGGAAATATAGAGGGCCACATTGGTCAATCTGGGTGACGCCTCCGTATCTCCCCGGTAGACATCAACGATGTAGGATATGGCCTGAAAGGTGAAAAAAGAAATACCGATGGGCAGGGGGATCTCAAGTTCCGGCAGCAGCTTCCTTCCACAGAGTCCATTGACTATCCGGGCAAAAAATCCTGCGTACTTATAATAACCCAGAATCCCCAGGTCACAGATAACCCCTGCAGCTAAAAAAAAGGCTCTGACGTTACCCTCACTTCTAGAGATAAAGTAGCCAGAAGCCCAATTGATCACTATAGAAACCATCATAAGAAGAACCAGGACCGGTTCCCCCCATGCATAAAAAACCAGACTGGCTGTCAGCAAAAGTATATTGGAATACTCCCGCTTTATAAACCAGTTAAGTAGAAAAACTACAGGTAAAAATAAAAGTAAAAATATTGCAGAACTAAATACCATAGTGTCCTCTTTCCATACTATATCCCTGCAAAAACAAGATTATTGTCATTTAAAATGTCATCAGGACTCTCTTTTACCGATACTCTGATAAAGATTCTTTTCAATGACACTCTACTCAAAACTCTTTTTCAACGACCGTCTATTAAAGATGTTTTTTCAATGGCAATATCATCAGGATTTTCCAAAAACAGTATAATTATAACAGGCTTTCTTGTGGAATTCAAGAAGTCCTGGCCAGCCCCCTTATTTCCCGGCTCAAATCCGGCTGTGGCCGTCACCAGCCAAAGGATGCTTTCAGTCTATCCTGCAGATAGGTCGAGGCGATAAAAACCCTCTGCCAGACCAGCTGCAGGGCTGTCTCCGGCTGGTCGGGAAAATACAGGTCAAAGACCGTCCTGGTCTCTTTGATCAGGTCCAGTGGCTGCCAGGGAAGTCTGTCCACAACGCACATATCAACGCCATTTGCCAGGAGCCGTTCTTCCTCCTCTGCCAGGAAAACATTATAATAAATCACTTTGACACCCCATTCATGGGCCAGATTTATACATTTTGTATCCGGCCCCTTGTCTGCGTCATACATGATAAAAATATAGGTACAGTTAAGGCTGGCGGCAAAATCCAGTCCTCTTTCCAGGCGTTCACTGTCGGAGTAAGCGGTCAGGTAGCCCCTTGGCCAGGTATATTTTTCAAGCCATTGTGAAACTGTACGGTCAGAAGTAAATACAACTGGTCTGGACCCTGGGTTATTCTCTTCCAGAACCCTGTTTAACTCATCCAGTACTTCCTCTGTAAAGTCCGATGATCCACCCTTCAAATGAATCCAGGGCGTCAGATGATATCTGCGGCATAACTGAAGAAACTCCTGCAGATTACAAATATACTGTACTGGATACTGGTCTATATTTTTTCCCTTGATGATAGGATAGTCTACCCGGTTTTCCGTAGTGATGTCTTTGATATTCACATCCTTGCCTGTAATATCCTTGAGGGAGGATTCGTGGCTGATCATGAATTCTCCGGACCAGGTATACCATACATCGCATTCGACGTGGTTATAACCCAGCTCCCAGGCCTTCTTATAAGAGGCTATCGTATCATCAGGAGCATGGTCCCTGGTCCCCCTGTGTCCTATGCAACGCAAGGGAGAAACTGCGGCATGTATTTCTTGTCCACCCAACAGAAATAAAGCAGCCAGCAACAGAGCAAGCAGTAATTTTTTATGGCTAGTCTTTATCATCAGACCTTCTCCCTTCTCTCAAGCCAGAATCTGCTGTTTCATAACCCAGAATTATATAATTTGCCAACGATTACCGCTGCCGGCAGGGAAGCAGGTCTGCCGGGCTGCTTCCTGAAGTCTCTTTACTATAAAAAGTTATGTGCATTTACAGGTCTGTTTTCCCTAAAAAGGGCCCTCTGTGTTGGCCGGGTAGTATTCCCAAAGCCACAAGTATTTAAACATTTATAAACTTCAAATAGTTCTTACACATTTACAAGTGTGTTTATAGGTATTTATTCTATAGATTGCAGGTAAATATTGTCAAGTAAACTGTACGTAAAAAAGGGGCTCCCATATATATGGGAGCCCGCTATTTTTAAGAAAAAGAGGGGTATGTAATTGTAAACAATTGCTCTTATACTTGGGCTTTACAATTCTTACAATTACAGAATGTGCTTTCCGTACATAGCATCCTGCTCTTTTCTGAGCTTGTAAATCAGAGTGTTCTTATCAAGATCTACCATATCATAAGTGATAAGGTCACCCTTCTTGCAATCACACTTCATAACAGCGTTCTTGTTGATCAGACCGAAAGGTACATAACCCTTCTCTGTAGCTTCCTTCTCTGTGCAGATGGAACCATGAGTGGTGTATCCGCCGATACCATCCAGATGGTCGCCGGCCTTGAGGTCGATCTTAGCCTTTGTGATACACTCAGCTACTAAGCCGTCCTTAGCAACACAGGTCTTCTCGCCATCGATAACAGCCTTAGCAACGGTAAGAGGTGTCTCAAGGTTACACAGATGATAAGGACGATATAATGTCCATAAGGGGCCAGGTCCCATGCTGTGGTACTGCAGCTGGTATGCAATCTCCTCGTTGTCAGTGGAAACTGTTACGAATACGCCAGGAGCGATTCCGTTAACATACTCTACAACGCCATGCTTGTTGAGGATTCCGCCGTCTTTCTTCAGCTTGAAGATCTCGTTTAATTCCTTAACGCCCTCTGTTCCGGGAGCTGTTGCAGGACCATGTCCACCGATAACATCCGGTACAAGACCTGTGTAGTTACACATAGCTGTCATCTCAACCATAGTCTTGGTGCCATCCTTAAATGCACAAAGCATTCTGGGGCTCATCTTACGGCGTGTTGCCTCCTCAAGAACTGTGTCAGGATTGCAGTCATAGTCAAGCTTGTTGTTCTTACCTTTACCCATAACTTCTACGTTAAGACCCATAGCCTTAGCGAAGCAGTAGAGCTCCATAACAGCACCAGGCTCGTCTCCGGCAGATCCTGTGTAGATTACGCCGTGATCCTTAGCGAACTTGTCAAGGTACGGTCCAATAACAACGTCTGTCTCAACGTTAAGCATAACAACGTGCTTGCCATTTCTCATAGCGTCTGTAGCAACCTTAGCTCCAACATCCGGAACACCTGTACAGTCGATGACACACTCAACGCCCTTAGCCTGGGATACAAAATCAGCATCCTCACATGCAACATACTTGCCAGCTGCGATTCCAGCCTCAGCCTCTTCAAGAGTCTTGGCAACACAAATCTCGTCATCAGTTACGCCTGCATACTTGAAAGCATGTATGGCATTGTCAATGTTGATATCGGAAACGATTGCCGGTGTTATACCTTTCATAAGAACCATCTGTGTTACCATACCACGGCCCATCTGGCCAGCGCCTACGATACCAGTCTTGATGATCTTACCTTCTTTTTCTCTCTGCTCAAGTTTCCAATTCATGTTCAGCATAGTGATCTCCTCCCTAAATCAAATTAGTATATTGTAATGATTAACAATTAGCTCTGTTATCTTGTTTCTGAGGTTATTATACTACACAATTTTTAAATATCAAGTGTTTTGTTCTGAACATATGCTTAAATGAGGTTTTTCCAAAAATCTTTTTACTCGTTTGTCTCAATTTAAATATTAACACATATGCACTTGATCATTTGTGTTTATAGTGACCTGTTTTCTTTCCTGATCCATATCCCTCTGTAATCAATTTGCGAAACAAGCAGATCAGCATTTTCTCTCTACCATGATACCGTAAACTGATTACGAGTATTCCAGGACTGATAACAACTGGTCTGGTCCAGTTGTCTGATGTAAAACAACCTCCCGGGGACCCAACATGAACATGTTTCCGAGAGGCTGCATATACAAGCACTGTCTCCATCAGTGTACCGGCATGCCATGCCGGTACACTGATCAGGCAGTAATTCATAAATTAATAGATTTCAATCCTGTCTCCGACTTTCACAGTGTCCTTTGAAAGCACCGGTCCATCCAGCATGATGCATCCAGGACGGAACGCTTCTTCACCACCACCAAAGGCCAGGGTACAATGACCGAGTTCTTTTAAGGTCTGGGGTGCTTCATATCCAACTGCAGTAATCGTGAAGACATTTTCACCGATCATAAGGATATCTCCCTTTGCCGGCTCAGCAATTAACTCTGCCTTGGTATGCAGAATTGCAAGCTCTGCCAGTTCCGGTGGAGCATCCTCATTGAATATAATCACAAAATTCAAATCGGAAAGACCCGGATCAAGAAAAGCGAAAGCTTCAGGACCAAATCCAGTTATCTCTGATGAATATTTCATAATAGTTACCACCTTTTATTTCAGACAATTCCGACGAGTCAGTACTATACGTTTATATTAGTACTATGCGTTTATAATTTAGAATAAGCCGATACTTAATACCCATGCAATAAGAACGGATAAAGGACCTGTGACAAGTCTGGAGAACAGAACTGCAGGTACACCATACTCGATTGTCTCGGGCTCAGCTTCTCCAAGGGATAAGCCTACCGGTACGAAGTCGCCACCAACCTGTCCGTCAATAGCGAACAGAGCCGGAAGAGCATACTGTGCCGGGATAGCACCTGTTGCAAACTGTGCACCAAGAAGAGTTCCTACTACCTGGGCGATAACAGCACCAGGGCCGAGGATCGGTGACAGGAACGGTAAGGAACAGATAAAACTGATTACTAACATACCCGGAAGAGTAGAACAGATCGGGGCGATGGTGTTAGCAATAATATTACCAAGACCACTGGCACTGATGATACCAAGGATTGTGGATGTGAAGGCCATGAATGGAAGGATGTTCTTGATAACCATATCGATGGTATCACGACCAGCCTGGAAGAACTGACCTACAACATAACCAACGCCCTTACCGATTCTGGTAACGATGTTTGCTTTCTTGCCTTCATTAGCTGCTGCGATCTCTTCCTTGGCCTGAGCCTTGGACTTCGGTCCCTTGTCGGCAGCTGCGCCTGCAGGAGCTACAGCCTTCTCAGGTGCGATGTACTCGCCGGCCTCACCGAGAACCTCGATGCACTCTGGCTTTACGTCAGATACATAGATGTCTTCTGTGATAAACTGGGCAAGAGGTCCGGACTGTCCAACGGGTGTAAGGTTTACGGTGTAGATACCCTTCTTAGGATAAACACCACATCTTGCAGTACCGCCACAGTCAACAACTGCAACCATTACTTCATCATCAGGCAGGGATGTCTTCCATCCGTCAACTGCCTCTGCGCCGGAAAGCTCAGCGATCTTCTGGGAAACAGGATCAATTCCGCCGCCTGTTACACTTAATACAGTATGACATTTGTCTGTGGGTGTTATTACTAACGGGCCACCCCAGCCAGTATTACCTCTACTGATTTTAATTGTCTTATACATATCGGGGCCCTCCTCTTATTTAGATGCGTTGTCGCGAGTCAGCATTGCGTAAATCCTCTCAGTCAGAAGACCACGGATAAGGATTACGATAACACCAGCGATAAAGTAACGAACTGCAAGACCACCTGTGGAGAATCCTGCCTTCTGGACTCCCTCTGCAATACCGAGCCATACAAAGAGCTCACCGGCATTGGCATGGGGGAAGAGACCTGTGATGGGATGTACAAAACTTACACAGGCATCGTAATATGCCGGTTTGTACTTCTCATCTACGAAACGTCCGAATGTATAACACATCGGGTTAGCCAGGAAGAAGACTCCAAGGATGGGAAGAAGAGTGTAACGAAGTACAGCGTACTTTGTGATCCCCTTTGCAAAATTCTCAACCTTCTCAGTTCCGATAAGCTTGATGATCGAGTTAACAAATACCATAAGGCAGACAACCTGGGGGATGATTCCTGTTACCCAACCGGAAAAGGTCTCACCACCAGCGACAAACAGACTGATAAAGGCTTCAGCTGCTTTTGAAATGAATTCCATACGTACCCTCCTAAAAACTTCTGCAAATTACTATTTGCTTATTCATATGAAACATATATAAAACGTCATTTAAAGCCGGACATCAGGGCCCAATCTGTCCCGGTCTTAAAGACTTTTATACCGTGAAGTAAATTAAGACTTCGTCTTAGTTCAGCAGGTGTATTGATGATGTTGTTAGTTCTTAATTGTATGCGCTTACCGCTTGCCTTTGTTTCTTTTCTCCATATACTTTTCCTGTTCCCTGGTCAGCTCCTTGCCGGTCAGTCTGGCCTCAAGGGCTTCAAGTGCCCGGACATAACCCCGGTACTTTTTAAATTTTTTCTCGTCAAACTCTTCTGTCAGATCAAGAAAATCATAAATGCTGCTTCCAACCAGCTTCTTATCAAGAAATGTATCTACAGGATGAAATCTTGCCCACACGCCAATTCCATCCATAACTTCCGCTCCTGTAATAATTCCTTCATTATCACATGCTATGATGGCTACATGACCATTCAGAAAACGTCCCCGCCTCTGACCCAGGCCTACATTGCCAAGCTTATGCATCCTCCTCACTGCCTTTCTGTAGTCCTGGATCTGCAGATAGCCTCCAACTGACTGCATAACCAGCAGTGCAAAAAGGATAAGCAGCAAAATTGAAAGTCCCGAAATCTTCATTTTTGTCTTCTCCTTAAGATATTCGTTTGCTTTTCGTAATTATATTATATTTTTATAATCATATCAAGTATATTGTTCTGAACAATTGTTTAAATAATGTTTATTTTGTCATGAATCTAAACTTTTGTCTTAGTTAATAATTTAACCTTTTGTATGTTGGCATTTGTCTACATATTATTATTCATTAATTTGACAAGTGTTAAAATAGGTTCTATTTTCAGTTATTTAATACATTTGTTGTAACAATTCTCAATATATACAATTTTATATATTAAACGTCAGATATTAACTTTTTAGCACATTCCACATTAGTAATCAAAATATTAATCAATCCGCCCTTCACGGCTCCTTTTACAGCCTCTGCCTTCTTGGCACTGCTGGCAATGGCAATCCTTAGTGGAATCTCCTTGAAGACATCCATGGATATGGCCGCAACCCTTTCATTAAAGTGGCGGAAACTATCTGTGCATCCGTTTTTGTCAAAAAACTGCAGGGTAATATCCCCCACCGCTCCCTCGGCGGCCAGGGCCTTCAACTCCTGGGAGCTGGCATAACCGGCCTTGATCAGGGTATGGTCATCTCCCTTGGGAACACCGATACCCACCACAGCCACATCAATCTTCTTAAATTCATCAAAGATAAAGTTGACTGCCTTTTCCTGGAGAAAAGTATCCAGGATTCTCTTATCTGAGAACATGGCCGGTGACAGGAACTGAATATATTTCCCTCCGAATTTATCGGTAAACTTCCTGGCAATCTCATTACCCTGGACATCCATACCATCGCTGGCGCCCTGGCTGATTCCTCCTACAATTGGTACACATAAGAGATTATGGAACTTCTCAAAGTTCTTGTTGGTCTGGAGCACATTATTGAGCGTGTGGCCCATGGTAACGCCGACCCGGTAGCCTTCCCGAAGCAGGCCGTAAAGGTAGTCGGCCGCCTGGCCAAAGATATAGGAAGCCACCTCGCTCTTGGTGTCGAGGACACTCTCCTCTACTATGACTACATCCTTGAAGCCGTACATATTCTCCAGTTTTTTCTCCAGTTCCCCATAATTAAAGGAAGCAGGGTTATGGATCTCTATGGTAACAATTCCCCTGTCCTTTCCATTCTGAAGCATCCGCAGCACCGAAGACCGGGATACCCCGAGATAATCCCCAATCTCCTTCTGGTTCATACCATCTTCATAATACAGGCAACATACCTTATATATTAATCTGTCATCATCCACTATTTTTTTCATTTCGCCAATCCCCCTGAACATTTGCTCCTATTATATCCTGCCAGTAACAGAAAGGCAACCAAAACCGTTCCTTCTCTCCAATGACTACGCTCTCTAAATCAACAACTGGGCCGTATCATAATCTGTGAAAAGGGTTGTCAGCAGCCCTCCCTTTAATACAGCTTTAATCACTTCGGCCTTTTCCGTTCCATAGGCAATGGCAATAACCTCCCTGGCATTCTTCCTCAGCTTGGTCAGATCACAGGCCACCACCCGGTGGTTAAAATCAATATCCGCCACTTCTCCCCCCTTATCCACAAAACGAAAGGCAATATCTCCCACCACATCACTGGCCCGGATCATCGCCCGGTCCTCCGGTGTCAGATAGTCATAATCAAGAATCCGGGAATGGTCCAGGTCTCCGATACCCACCAGGGCAATGTCAGAATGCTCTCCCAGATCAAGAATCTCCCTGGTCATGGGATTGGAAATCATAACCTGGTATTCATTCTGGGCTGCACAGTAGGCATTGGCATGGAGAAGCCTGCATTTACTTCCAAGAATATTGGAAAGCCGGTTGGCATTCACATTACTTAAACACTCCGCATCCGATCCGGCTCCGCCGACGACCGGTACTATGGTGGTATCGGGCAGCTGCATATCCACCACATGGTCAATCATTCTGGCAATGGACATGCCCCAGCTGATCCCGATGGTATCCTTAGGCTGGATATGGGAAACCAGATAGTTGGCCGCTGCCATGCTGATATTGGTATAATCCCCGTTGACCATGGAGGGGATTACAGAGACATAATCAATCCGGTATCTCTCCTTAATCTTCTTCTCCATCTCCGGGGTCCCCACCAGGGGAGAATTGATCTCTATCCTGACAATATCCATCTCCTTGGCCCGCTTCAACAGCTTGGAAACCCAGGGTCTTGATACTCCCAGCCTGTCCGCAATCTCCTTCTGCGACATATCGTAGATATAGTACATCTCTGCAGCAAGGGTAATTCTTCTTATATTTACATCTTCTGGAACTACACGCATTTTTTCAACCTTCTTTATATACTCTTTTAGGACATGGTCAGCTGGTTCCTAAATCAAAAGCCGCTTCTTCTGTCATTATTTAAGGAAACAATAACATAAGTTTGAATAGATTGCAAGTTATAATTACATACGTGCCTATAAAATGTCATAATAACAAGAAAAAGATACCAGACCAGTTAATCCGATATCTTTTCCTATCTTGTTATTCTTTTATATTTATATGGTTTTATACGTTACAAGTTTTTATACTTATATTCTTATATGCCGGTATTCCTGTATTTTATATTTCTGTAAAAACCAGCTTAGCCAACCTTCTCAATTTCTATGGATGACATTTCTTCTGAGATCATATCCTCTACAGGGCCGATCTCCCGGAAGGCTTTCACGGCCGATCCTATATCCTCCTGGCCAAAGACGGCAGTACCTGCGACAGCACAGGTTGCGCCGCAGCTGGCAAGCCGGCCGGCATTCCTGAGATTGACGCCGCCATCTACCAGAACCGGCAGGCTGATGCCCATATCCTCCATCACCGTCTGCAACAGCTCAAGCTTCCGGAAACAGGAGGTCTCAAAGGTCTGGCCTTCAAAGTTGCTGTCCAGGGCCTTCTTCAACTCTTCCGGAGTGATCAGCTTCTTATTAAAAAGAATCTCCTCAAGGGCCGCCAGGCTGTTAGCCGCATTGACAACTCCCGTCTCAGGGCCGGTCACCATATCGTAGATACTTCCGCCCTCCTTAGCTGTCTTGCCCCTGCCGATACAATCCTGGATCAGTCCGGAACAGAAAGCTTCCCGTTGGAGGCGATCCAGTCCACCTTCTCCCTGATATAGAGCCTGGCCTGGTCCGGATCATCCACAACCCAGACTACCAGCCTGACTCCGGCTTTTTTCGCCTTGCGGATTGTGGCCAGTTTATTATTCTTACCCTGGAAAGAAATATGAATCCCATGCTTCCTATACCAGGCCAGATGGACAAGATCAATCTCATGCATAATATGGAAGAAAGAAACCTGAACCAAACCCCTTCTCCGGACAAGCCTCTGCAGGGCTCTCAGGGATCTGAGATTAAAGGACACAAAGATTACCGGCCTTCCTTCCATAACCTCTGTAACCTGGCCCAAAATATCCTCAAGATAGTCATCCGCCAGAGCTTCTTTCCGGTTCCAGTTATCCTTCAGTTCCATCATGGGCACCATACCGCTGTCCCGGCAGATCATCAGGAAATCCTTTAATAAGATAATTTCTTCATATCAGTTATTTCCTCATATTATAATTCTTCTTATTAAGATCTTTCCTAAGATAGTTCTTCCTATTTTAACTTTTTCCTAATTATATCCGTCCCTGTTATAGCTCTTACTATTACAATTCTTTCTATTACAGTTCTCCCTATTTTAGTCACCGTATTATATTTCTTTATACTGAAAACCTTAATATATTCTCTTTCTCAGATATATTTGAGAAAAATATTTTTCTTTTACTATATAAAAGAATATATGGCTTTTTGTCAACATAAGAGGATAATTATTGCTAATCGCAGCTATTTTAGGCCCAAAATAGCACTGATTTCAGCAAAACGCTAAAATGCCAAAATTATGTAATCATTTGTTCTAAAACTTCTGTTAAAATAATCCTTGACATTTATCTGATCAAGGTATAATATGTAGGCAAGAGGCACCTAGATATTTTTTAAGCACATTTGTTCCTATTACAATCGTTAACAGATTTCAACATTGCCTTCTTAGGGGAAAGAGAGGAAAGAGTAATGGCAAAAGCAAAGAGTCCTTTTTTAATCGTAAATCCGAAATCCTATTTATATGGAGAAAAGAGCCTTGAGCTGGCTAAAGCCGCTGACAAGGTTGCTGCTGACACCGGTCTTTCTATGTATTTCACTTGTCCTTACGCTGATATCCGACTGATCAAAGAGAATACTGAGAATATTATCGTATGTGCCCAGTCCCTTGATCCACTGGTTCCCGGACGTGGCATGGGCCATGTATTACCGGAATCCTTAAAGGAAGCTGGCGCTGGCGCTGTATTCCTGAATCATGCTGAGAACCAGAAGACTGTTGCAGACCTTTATGCCTGCATCAAGAGAGCCCAGGAGCTTGACATGATCACCGTTGTATGTGCAGACAGTACAGTAGAAGCCAAGGCTGTTGCCTGCATGGGCGCTGACATTGTTCTGGCTGAGCCCACTGACCTGATCGGAACCGGCCAGGTGGCAGAAGATTCCTACACCACAGAAACCGTTAAGGCCCTTCACGAGGTTAACCCGGACGTTCTGGTTATGATCGCTTCCGGCGTAAGCACAGCCCATGACTGCTACAATGTAGTAAAACTTGGCGCTGACGGAACTGGCGCTACATCCGGTATCCTTAATGCACCTTCACCGGCAGAGCGTGTACGTGAAATGGCAGAAGCAATTGTTAAAGCTCAGAAAGAATTAGAGGAGGAGAATAAATAATGGCTGTATACAAAGAGACAATCAAGTTAACATCCCACGGTGGAACACCTTCTTTTTTCAATATCACACCTCAGGTAAGAGAAGCAATCGCTAACAGCGGGATCCAGAATGGTATCGTTACCATCATCTCCCCCCACACCACCTGCTCCGTTTTCTTTGAAGAGTATGTTCATGATGTAATCGAGGATGGTACAGAGTTCCTTCAGATCGACTTAAATAATGCCTTATCCAAGATTTTCCCGGATCAGACAGAGATGCCGCCGGAAGGTCCTTACAACTACCCGGGAGAGGCTCATTTCGTAGACGTTGAGTCCTGGCCCAACGCAGCTGACTATCTCCCCGGCGGAGACAGAAGAGCTCTTCTTAACGCAGATGCCCACTTAAAGTCCACTCTGATCGGCTCCAGCGCTACTCTCGAAGTTGACGAAGGCAAGCTTGGCGTAGGCTCCACTGGCTATGTTTACTTTGTTGATTTTGACAGAGCAACAGGCCGTAACCGTAAGTGCAAGATCATCATCATCGGCGAATAATCCGCTGAATTTTACATACATACCTTTAAGGGAATTCGAATTTAGATAGGACCACAGATGTGGTCATTCATCAGGAGGATATATCATGTTAGTTAATACAAAGATTTTATTTGAGAAAGCCCAGGAAGAGCATTTTGCGATTCCGTCCGCCAACTTCCTTGATATGGAAGGTATCAAGAGCCACGTGAAATGCGCTGAAGAGACAGGACTTCCCCTGATCATCGCCATCGCAGAGAGCCACTTAGGCCCCAACATGACTCTTGAGGATGCCGCTAACGTAGGAAGAAAGTACGCTAAGGAAGCAAGTGTTCCGATCGTACTTCACCTTGACCATGGCGAGAGCGTTGAGACCTGTAAGAAGGCCATCGACCTTGGCTTCACTTCCGTTATGATCGATGCTTCCATGAAGAGCTTCGAGGAGAACGTTGCTACCACTAAGGAAGTTGTTGAGTATGCCCATGCCCGCGGTGTTGTTGTAGAGGCTGAGATTGGTCACGTTGCCAGCAACTTTAACCAGAATGATACCGAGACCTTATATACTACCGCAGAAGAAGCAGCAGAGTTCGCAAAGCAGTCCGGCTGTGACTCCCTGGCTATCTCCATCGGAACAGCCCACGGCGTATACAAGGCAAAGGCTATCCCGGAAATCAGCTTTGACGCACTGGCATCCATCCGCCAGGCCACCAATGTTCCGCTGGTACTTCACGGTGGATCCGGCTCAGGTGATGACAACCTCAACCGCTGCGCAAGAGAAGGTATCTGCAAGGTTAACGTATACACAGACCTCTATCTTGCAGCCATGAAGGAAGTAAAAGAGTCCGGTGCTGAGGATTACCTCACTCTTCGCAATGCAGTACAGAAAGGCCTCAATGACTGTCTCAAGCATTACTACAAAGTATTCGAGACCAAGCCTGTAAAATAAAGTCAATACATAGTAATCCTATTAATAAGGGGCATCGGCAATCATTATGATTGTCGCTGCCCCTTTATTTTTATGGGAAAATGTCCCCCTTTGTCCAAGCTGTTAATACCACAGAAATATTTTATGGTATAATTAAAAAAACGATCTGATGCTATTTGCCAGTGTCAAATAATCTATGAAAACTGGCTGCCGAAAAGAATAAAACTGTAAAACAATGATCAAGGGAGGGATTATAGATGATCAACTTCTCGAAATGGTCTCGGGAACCTGGATTACAGCCAGCAGCTCCGGTGGCCGGAAGCAGTTCGCTGGTTATTATGTGATGGAATCTTCCCCCTCGGATCTTGATGTTGATGCCTATTATTTAAACCGTGTTTCCCTGATTGAAAGTATTGGTGATACTCCTGATGGAAACGGCTATGATTATGCCCTTAATACAGGGAATCATTATTTTTCAAAGACATAAACAAAAATGATAGAAACAACCCTGCCGGTTATGATTCCAACATCTATAGTCATTTAACCCTGGTCACTTATTATAATCTGCCAGGTTCAGGTTTTCCACATGGGTGATAGATGCATTACCCTCCAGATCAGCATAAATCACCACCATCTGGTAGACAGGAGCCGGGTTTTCCACTGCCGGCAAAGCCTGACAGAGAATCATATAATTATTCCCTGCTACAATCTGCCTGGCCATAAAGGCCACCGGCTTGAGCTGGCTGCCTGTATAAGTTTCCACAGCCTTGTCAAAGGCAGTCTGGACCTCAGCCGGCAAGGCAGCCGCCTCATGATCAACAAGCTCCCAGCCACCGGAAAAGGACCCGGAAAACTCAATGGGATCCTTATTGTCATTGGCCGCCTCATCGGCTGAATCCCGTCTCGTCCCTGCCACTATTTCTCCACCATTTTCCTTTTCCTGGCCAGCCTGCTTTTCTGTTAAAGAAGTACAGGCTGCCACCATTGTCATCATACTTATCAGAAAGACCGCACATAATACTTTTTTCATTATATCTCCTCCTGTCAAGTGAAACTATTCCTGTATAAACCGGGCTTTTCCTGCTCTTTTACCAATGAAAGTCTTAAAGTTCCGGTCTATAGCTGACCTTTTTCAAATCCTAAACTTATAGGCTATTTTTATTTTCCCTCATTATTATGATAACATATACTTCTTCTAATTCCTGAATAAAGAAGAAAAAAATGGAATGATCCAGATCCCTGACCTGGGTCATTCCATTTATTTCTTATATTAACCTGTATTATTTCTCAAATACGACTATGGCATTCTTATTCTTGATTCTCAAAAGAATGGTCTCAAGAATGCGGAATTCATGATTCAGGTCTGCCGCTCCCAGATAGCCTGTGATCAGGTCCTGGCCGATAGCCAGGTCCATGTTCTGGATACCTGTGGTAATCAGGGCTGCTGTTCCCTTGGGAAGAGCCGGGCTCTGGAAGATCTTTCCGTCAATCAGACCGCGGATACGCTTACTCTCTACCATACCGGTTCCCGGCTGGATTCTTGCAAGGTCTGTATATACATCAGGACTTACCAGAAGAACCTTGGGACCATAGGTGCCAGACTCCAGCATATACTGGAGGCCTTCAGCCACGTCAGCGAAGGCATTCTCCCCTTCCTTCCAGTCCTTCATCTTAATCTTCTTGGTTCCCTTAGCAGTGAGAAGTCCTTCATAACCGGCTTCGGCATCGCCAAGGAAAATCATCTTATCTTCCTGGATAGCACAGTCACTGGCTGCCTGGGCTACCTGGGCCAGAGACAGGGGGATACCCAGCCGCTTGGAGTTCTCAATCTCCTGCCATTCGATTACGAAATCAGAATGAATCATGGGCAGCTTCTTTACAGTTCCATCACATGCATCAATATGCTGGATGCCAACGCCAAGGGGTCCAAAGATATCTATAAACTTTCTTCCTGTCAAAATGGTACTGGCCACATTGACAACCATTTTATCAATAGCTTCCCACCGGCTCTCAGAAAAACCAGCGTCATCTCTCATTAAAAAATCCATGCCATACCTCCTCTATTCTTTCAGACTTCCGACAGTTACCATATTCTCTTCAGCAGCTTCCTTCAGTGATTCGGGAAGTTCACCTGCTGTGATACCCATCTCTTCAAGCTCCTCTAATACTTCCTTCTCCCCGGCCTTATAATGAACGCCCTCTGCAGGATCAAGATATTTGAGAAGGGTAAGCAGTTCTCCCATATGTGCTTTTCCCTCATCGCGAATGTCTGAAAGCACAGCCTTTGCTACCGGATCGTCTGTTGCCTGTACATGTGCGTCATAACCATAGATTGCTTCCAGCTCTCCAGCCAGGTCTGCTCTGATTGCCTGATCTAACATGTGTAGCCTTTTCCGTCAATTATTGACCACATCTATCGTTAAGAGCGTCTAACTATTTGAAATTAATATTATGTTCAATTTATCAGGCTCAACAGGAAAAAAGTCCGCCTTTACCGGTTTTTTATCCCGGTCCAGACGGACTCCATCTAACTGTAATCATCTACTTTTCAGGCTTCTTTCAATGCTGAAAAGATTCCTACCACCAATAATATGGGCAATGCGATTACTAAAAGGTTACTAAACAGCATGCAGATCAGAATAATGGGCAGAAATACCAGGGATAAAAGAATCTTGGAAAATCCCCAGGCACCTCTCAATGCCAGCCATGCTACTTTAGAAAAAATAGAAATCATGCAAAAAATAAATAATAATGTTAACATCGTTCTTACCTCCTGGAGGATTTACTGTTCCCCCAACATACTTTACTTTCTCCATAAACTATATCTTCAAACAAACCCAATGCTTTTTTATTTAATATTTATAACTTAACACTCATCCTCTTTTGACGAAATCTTTAACTCTAGTCTTTTGCAATTCTATTAATTACATTTCTTCTACTAACTAATGTATGTTCTTACTATTTATTAATCTTTAAACCAAGTTTTTTTGACAAGGCCGGATGAGAATCCATTTTCTCCATCATCCTGATCATACGAAGTCTCTTTTTTGTATCCATAACTTCTCCTTTCCAGGACTTGTCATTGCTAACTTTCTTAATTAGAAGTATAATTATTTCGACAAGAAAAATAAACATTTAATAATATGGATTAAAAAAGCCTATTCCCCAAAAACCAGGAAATAGGCTCAGAAATCTAAGTTTTCTACTTTGGAAAAGGAGAAATGTCCTATGGGAAGGCAGTCAACCAGGAAAAACAAAAACATCTATCAGACATACCGGGAGGAGGCGGGCCTGACCAGGGAAAGGGCCAGCGAACTGATGGACGGCATATCCGCTGCCCGCATTGAAAGAATAGAGTATGAAACCCAGGAACCCAGCCCCTACGACGTGGTCCAGATGGCAGACTGCTACCAGAGACCAGACCTTTGCAATTATTACTGCTCCCACAAGTGCGCCATCGGGGACCGCTATGTGCCTGAAGTAGAGATCGCAGATTTACCGGCCATCATACTGGAAACCATAGCCGGACTGAATGAAGTCAATGCCCTGACCAACCGCATGATCCAGATTGCCCGTGACGGTGTCATCTCTCCCGATGAAATCAAGGATTTCGCCCTGATCAGCTACAAATTAGACGCTGTATCCCTGGCCATTGATGCCTTGAATCTCTGGGTAGACAAGACAGCCTGTGAAAACAATCTGGATTTAGACCTCCTTAACCAGGAAAAGGAAAAATTAAAAAGCCAGGACTAATACACAGCTTCATTTTTAAGAGAATACTATCTGATCCTTCTCCTGCTTTAATGTCCAATCCCCTTGTCATAGACCAGCTCGCCTTTACGCACGGTGCCAAGGACTTTGATATCCTTGATGGTCCGGGGATCTACTGTCATTGGATCCGCTTCCAGCACCACCATATCAGCCTGCATGCCAGGGATGAGCTTGCCTTTAAAGCCATCTTCCCATCCACACCTGGCACCATCACTGGTGTACATGCGTACTGCCTCGTAAGGAGTTACTGAGTTCTCCGGATAGGGCTGGTTTACGGCAGCATGAATCCCCAGGAGAGCATCCAGGGGAGTGACATCCGATGCCAGGACAGCACTGTAACGTTTTCTCCCGTCCATTGGAATCACAATTCCATTAATAAATGCTATATTACCCATATTTTTCCTTCTTCTCATGGTCCGGCATCCCTATGCCTTCCCTGTCACAAAATATAATGTGAGGGCCAAAAGTCACTTTTCAAACTGTCTTTGTATGATCCGAATGACTCTTGACCCTCAGAATTTTAATATATTCTAATTAACTATATATGTATCTTATTATTTGAGCCAGCCGGATGCATGCTGGATAGCCTTGTTCCAGCCTGTCATCAGCTTATCTCTTTCCTCTTTGGTTAATCTTGGCTCAAACCTCTTCTCACATTTCCACTTGGAAGCAACCTCTTCCATATCCTTCCAAAAGCCCACTGCCACACCTGCCAGGAAAGCAACGCCAAGACAGGTTGTCTCGGTAATCACCGGACGCTCCACAGGCACGCCCAGGATATCTGCCTGGAACTGACAGAGAAAATCATTCTGGGCTCCGCCGCCGTCTGCGCGGACGGACTGGATTTCAACTCCGGCATACTTAGCCATGGAATTGAAGGATTCTGCCACCTGGTAAGCCATAGCCTCGATGGCTGCACGGCAGAGATGAGCCTTGGTTGTTCCTCTGGTGATACCAATAATAGTTCCACGGGCATAGGGATCACTACCGTTGGGCAGACCGGCAAAGGCGGGAACAAAGTATACGCCGCCGTTATCCTCGACGGAATTAGCCAGCTCTTCTGCTTCCTTGGCATTGGTTACCACACCTGCTCCATCTCTCAGCCACTGGATGGCAGAGCCGGATACATTTGCAAAACCTTCTAATGCATAGTGCTGTTTATCTGCAATATCATTGGCCGTTTCGATAAAAAGTCCTGTCTCCATTGGGATACCCTGAG